>JANNAZ010000152.1:0-9863 GCA_031384895.1 Cyclobacteriaceae bacterium
CCCCGGCCCCTCTCCTGAGGAGAGGGGAGTGCTCACCAGTCTGTTGAACGCGCAGAACTCATGCTGCCAGGCAAACGACTTTGGGTCGCAATATGTCTGGGAGAGGATTGGAATGAAAATAAGGCATTTCAATTTTCCTTCCAGACTCTTGTCTACGTTGTGAGTTTCTAGCAGACCGTCGTGCGGGTTGGTGTCGAAGTAGACCGAGATAGGGTCTTTGATTGTAGCGCGTAGTTCTTGCTCTAGATTTTGAACAAATTCTGTTACCCAGCCAGTGTCGGCCTGCCTGCCAATGCCCTGGGCAAGCAGGTTGTCGTTATGGCGATAGCTTATAAAAATATCATACTCAAAGCCCGGTAAACTTGCCATCTCAGGAAGGTATTAAATTGTTGCGTGCCCGCCGAAGCCTTGGCGCAGGCGGGTGGCGGTAGGAGATGAAGATATCATATTCAAAGCCAGGGAGAATGGAGGGCATGATCAAAGATACAAACTCGCTTGGGTCACACCAATCCTGGGGGATATTGGTTCTTGAAGGGAGGGAACTGACGACTTTGGGGAAATTTCACCCAACTTTATACAGGGCTGTACGTAAAAACGAACAGTTCAAACTACTTCCCTAACACCAAACCACATTTCAATGAAGCTCCATACTCGATTAGCCCTTTCGGCTCTTTTGTTGCTGACTATTCAGGCAGCCGCTTTGGCGCAAGCCATCCAACTCCCCGAGGGTGGGACAAACTTCAAACGCAAAACGGGTACCCGGGTGGGAGTGACCGACATCGAAATCAACTGGAACGCACCCGGCGTAAAAGGTCGTGAGGGCAAGATTTGGGGAACACCTGTCGCGTGGTACGGATTCAGTGTGCTTGGCTTCGGATCAAATATGGAATCACCCTGGCGGGCTGGTGCCAACGAGGGTACTACCATTTCCTTTTCTACCGATGTGACGATAAACGGAAAGAAATTGGCGGCGGGTAATTACGGGTTCTTCATTGCCGTGTACCCGGATTCATGCACACTTATCTTTAACAAGAATACCCACGGATGGGGAAGTTACTTTTATAACAAAGACCTGGATGTTCTCCGCGTTTCTGCCAGGCAGCAAAAAGACTTAAAAGAAAGCCGCGAGCGACTTGACTATATCTTTTCAAAGGAAACGGATCGATCCATCGAGGTAGGTCTGGAGTGGGAGCGGTGGCGAATTCCATTTGCTGTTGAGGTTGATCTCGTGGGCACATCATTGGCATCGATTAGGACGCAGCTCAGCGGCGCCTTGGGTTTTGATCCTCCCAGTCTGGAGGCAGCGGCAGCATGGTGCCTTCGTAACCAAGTCAACTATGCGGATGCGTTGGCATGGATCAATGTGGTGGTAGACCCGAATATGGGCCGGGTGAATACGTTCAGTGCGATGTCGACGAAAGCCGGATTACTTGCGAAGCTGAACCAGCAGGCAGAAGCCGATAAGGTTATGCAAGCGGCATTGGTGAATGCCAACGCTATGGAAATGCACCAGTATGGCCGTCAGTTGCTGAGCGAAAAAAAGTTGAAGGAGGCCATGGTGGTATTTGAAACGAACTACAAAAAGAACAATGGGGCCTGGCCTACCAATGGTGGCATGATGCGCGGCTACTCGGCCATGGGAGACTTAAAGAAGGCACTTGAATATGCCAAAAAAGCTGCCGCACAGGCGCCCAACGATGAAATGAAGAAGTTTATGGAGCAAGCTGTAAAAACGCTCGAGTCAGGAAAGGCGCTGTAAGTTGATCTAAAATTTGAGGTTGAGTGAATCTGCGCTGATGTAATGCATCAGGGCTTTTGCATGGCAATTTTCCATGGAACGTGCTGTTGATATTCAACGCAGCTCACATGAGGAATTCCATCAAGCGCGTTACCAATACATAAGCAATTCCCTGTGCCACTGGGGAGCCTCTGTGGCTCTCTGTGTAACAGCTATTCTGCCGTGAGCTGCTCGATGTACACAAAACCTAGCCAATACTATTTTAGCGCCGCTTCGTGTCTTTGCGATTCAACTCTTCGTTGGCTGGTGAAGTAGAAACCGAAAATCTTGTTTCCAGTCACGCTTGAAATGTTCTCTAAAGGATGCCGGTGAGGGCAAGTGAAGTTGAATAATTTCGTAAATTACCAACTTTGAAAATATAGACCCGTATGGCCCGCACTACGAATCAAGACTCCAAGGCAAATCCAACCATTTGTATCATTGGCGGCGGCGCTGCTGGGCTTTCTGCGGCCTATTTTCTAAAGTGCCGCGGTTACACCCAAGTTATTGTTTTAGAGAAAGAGGATAGAGTGGGTGGCAAGTGTCTATCGCTAACGGTTGATGGGAAGTCATTCGATCTTGGAGCCAATTACATTACTTCAAGTTACGAGAACGTCATGCACCTGGCACGGAAATTTGGAGCGTCCATGTACACAGAAGGAAAGCTCAATGCCTATAATTACAAGGAAAAAAAATTTTCGTCGCTATTCAAAGCAGTAATCGCAAACTTCTCCATGTTCACACTGGGATGGCTGAGCATCAAATACCTGTATAAGCGTTGGATGCTCAACAGCATTATTTCTGTTCGGAGGCCTGGATTTAAAGACATTGCCAGGTATCCGGATTTGTGCCAACCCTTTGGCCAGTGGTTGTCGGCAAATGGGCTTGAGCCCCTCGAACCGCTGTTCAGTATTCCTATATCCCTAATGGGATATGGACAACTCAAGGAGATTCCAGCAGCCTATGCTTTGCGATACATGACCTGCTCGACTTTTCTTGATCTCTCTATTGCGGCGGTCAATCCGCACATTCGTGGATATCCCAAGCGGTTTACTGAAGGATACCAACGCTTGTGGGAAAGGATTTCCTGGGAAATTGATGTCAGGCCCGGTGCCGAGGTAACCCGTGTTACCCGTGACAACCAGATCATCGTTGAATACACGCTGCTAGAAGAAGAACTGGAAAAGCTTTCAAAATCAAAGAGAACCCTTGAGTGCGATTACCTGATCATCGCAACCCCCCTACACTATAAGGCAATTGCTAGTTTCTTGAAGGACATGAGCGCCGAGGAAGAAGGACTTCTTCGGAAAGTATCCTTCGACCCGTTTATTGTTACTACCTACAAAATCCCTGGCTCTCAGAAGTTTTTTGCGGCCACGTTTATGGTTCCTGAACCTGCCCTGTACCAGCCTTTCGTCGTAACCAGACAATTCGCCGACAATGATCTGGTTTCGGTTTATACACGGACCAAGTATGGCGATCCAATTCATAAAGATCAGGTCCTTGCTAATAATAAGGATTATTTTCGTTCGGCTTGCGGCATAGAACTGGAAGAATACTATACCTACAGCGAGTTCCCCTATTTCCCACATGTGGATTCAATCATGATGCGTGACGGATTTTATGACCAGTTTGAGGCGCTTCAGGGGAAACACAATACCTTTTATGTAGGAGGACTTATGAACTTTGAGTTGGTCGAGACCATTGTAAACTATTCCAAATCGCTGATTGCGTCCAACTTCCCAAAGCGTAGATAGCCTTCTGTACACCCACCCTTAAACACCCAAACATGAAGCGCATTTTCTTTTCCATCGGACTGGCGATCCAGGTGTTGCTGGTCATTGCACACTTGTACAATAATCGCAACGGGCTTCCTATTCCTGCTGTGGACGACCAGAGCCGGGAGCTTATTGAGTTGATGCATACATATGAGATTCAATATCCGCTAGGGACCAGACACACTCTTTTCCAAACGATATGGGGATACGATATCACCTGGGCTTCCTTTGTTGTGTTTACCATTCTGATGTCCATTATGGCGCTCCGCCTTTCGTCGTATAGCCTTGCGGTAGGAAGAAATGTGGCCATCAGCAATGCTGTTCTTTGGTTAGCCTGCGCGGTTGGCGCCTTGCTTTTCTGGAGCCCTCCCCAGCAAATCTTCTTTGGCGCACTTTTTCTAGTATTCCTGATTTCTGCGATCTTCGAATGGAGGGTGCCTAAGACTAAGAGTACAAGAGTTTGCGTGGTAGGAGGAGGCGTTTCCGGTATAACTGCCGCTTACGAGCTTAACAAGAAAGGCTATATCAATACAACAGTTTTGGAAAGGCACAGCTACCTGGGTGGCAAGTGCAAAACGGATATTGAGGATGATCTTCCTTTTGATTTTGGCGGTCATGAAATGCTGGCTGGATACTACGATGCGGTTAACCTGGGCAAGGAGGTCAACGCACCCACGCGCCGGAGTATTCCGCCAGTGGTCTATGACAGCAAGCAAGGGAAGTACCTCAACTTTGTGGGATCGGCGACTGCTTCGGGTAAGTTCAACAAAGTCCAGGTAATGCTGGCAGCTATGAAATACCTGTGGTTGGTCGGAGTTACCTTCAGGAAGTATGCCGACCCTGCTACTGGCTACAAGGACATGCCAGCAGAGTTGACGATGAACATGGATGCATGGTTGAACTATCGCAAACTGAATGCGATCAGGGATATCCTGGTGTTTGTCATCAAAGTGCAGGGCTACGGCCAATTCAGCACTACACCGGCTTGTTACCTGGTCAAGTTCCAGGGCTTCCGGAACTGGATTTCACTGTTGCTTTCCGGTATGGGTATTGATAACACCTGGCCCCGCGTATTCATCTATGGCATGCAGAACTTCTGCGAGCGGTTGGCTGCGACCGTCATGGACGTACGAACCAACGTTAACATCAACCGCATTGTGCGGAATAGCAACGCAGAGACAGGAGGCATCTCTGTATTTCTTGAAGGAAAGGCTGAGCCGATTGTGTTTGACAAGTTGGTCATATCAACGCAATTGGATGGAGACGCTCTGAGTTTCCTCGATCTTGATCCAGTGGAGAAGAAACTGTTCAGCCATTTCAAGAGTTACCCGTTTTATACAACCTATACGAAAGTGGAGGGATTGGATGCAGGTGTTGTCGCTAGCAATCCAATGAACGATATTAATGCGGGCGAGTACACCGGATACATTAAGGACTTCACCAACCAGCCATACGCTATTTTCTTTTCGTTGGCGCTCAATGATCGCGTTAATGGAGAGGTAGTCAAAGAAAAAATCAAGTCGGTGCTGGAGAACGTGGTGCCCTATGAAGGTGTGAAACCCAAAATTCTTGAATTCATCACTCAAAATGAATGGCAGTATTTTCCGCATATTCCGGAGGGTGATGTTGCTGGAATCTACAACTCCATTGAGGCCCTTCAGGGAAAGAAAAATACCTATTTTGCTTCTTCTGCCCTTACCTTTGAATGTGTAGGAAATTGCGTTGCCTATAGTAAGCGATTAGTTAATAAGAATTTTTAGCGGGGATCATAACAGACTTGACTCGGACATGCGGCTGAAGTGTTCTGTATGGATTTCGTTTTATTTGACGCTCGTCAGCGTTGGGAGTGTGCGGAGCCAGGACCAAATCCTAAAGCTGACGGCAAACGGAGATCAGTACGCGCTTGGGAAATCACTCACCTATTTTGAGGATAAAGCGGGTCATGTAAATCCAGCGGACATACTTGGAGGTAAATATGATAGCGCGTTTTCTTTTTCAAACAGAGACGTTCTCAATTTTGGCGTAACCAACTCAGTGATCTGGATCAAATTCACCCTGAAGAATCATGATCCGGATAGCTACCCCCAGTGGGTCTTGTGTGAGAAGAATGCGCTGATCGACTACATCGGGTTGTACACTAATTCCGGGGGGACTTGGAGCAAGACAGAGACAGGCGATTCGTTCCCGTTTAACCAACGTCCAATCAAGGATCATGAATTCTGCTTCTCTCTGGATCTGCCGGATACGATACCGCGGATCTATTACATGCAATTTCAGACGCTGGGTTCAATGCAGATGCCGCTTGAAATTCGCGCTCCAAGCAGCTATCAGGCCTACGCACAAAGCAGCGAAATGGTGTACGGGCTGTTCAGCGGTGCGTTGATCATCATGTTCCTCTACAATCTCTTTGTCTTCTTTAGTTTAAGGGATTTGTCCTACCTGGCCTATTGCCTGTTTATCATAACGAACCTGGCCCTGCACACAGCTTATAGCGGTCATCATTTTCAATATTTCCTCCCCGATAACCCAGCCATGGCAAACTTGTCAATCCCATTGATAATGGCTTTTATTCCATTTACGGTATCCCTGTTTTCACTGAGCTTCCTTTCACCTGGGAACATTGTGCGTTTTGTTCGCTGGGTCCTTTATGGCGTTTGCGCGCTAAGCATTGTGCTAGTTGTTTCTACATTCTTTTTGCCTATTCAAGTCTCCACCTCGGTGGCTGGATTGCTCATCATTGTTACGCTTGTGGCGGCGATAGCTGCAGGCATGGTCAGTTGGTTGCAGGGAAACAAGGGAGCAAAATTTTATGTCATCGCCTGGGTATTGCTGATCGCCAGCGGACTGGTAACCTCTTTCAGAAACTTTGGCCTTTTGGAGAACAATTTTCTCACGGTTCACGGAGCGCGGATTGCCACCGTGTTGGAAGTGGTCTTGCTTTCGTTTTCCCTGGCGGACCGCTATAATAGGTTTCGGAAGGAAAAGGAACTTGCGCAACGCGAGTTGATTGAGATACAGCGTGAGGCCAACCTTAAGCTGGAGCTGAAGGTTGAGGAAAGAACAAGGCAGCTTCATGATACGAACCTCAAATTGAATGACACATTGGAAAAGGTGGAGGTTGAGCGCGCCAAATCTGACAGTCTTCTGTTGAACGTCTTGCCGAAAGAAATCATGAAGGAGCTGAAGGATACCGGGAAGATCGCCCCAAGAAATTATCCCTTGGCCTCGGTGTTGTTCACCGATATAAAGAATTTTACCAAATTCGCCGAGAAGCTCGAACCGGAGGAAGTAATCAAGTCCCTCAATGAGTGTTTCCTTGCCTTTGATGATATCTGTAGAAAATACGGGTTAGAGAAGATTAAGACACTGGGCGATGGGTACATGGCGGTAGGCGGCGTTCCGGTGCCCAATACATCGAACCCATCTGACGTTGTGCAGGCTGGCCTGGAAATGCAGCGATGGATCTCGCGGCGGAATGAGTTGCTTCAGGCCGGGCAGGAGGAAGGGTGGGAGATACGGATTGGTATCAATTCAGGGCCTGTTGTGGCGGGTATCATTGGCAAGCACAAATTTGTCTACGATATCTGGGGCGACACGGTAAACCTGGCATCGCGAATGGAAAGTCATGGCGAGGTGGGCAAAGTCAACATTTCGCTAAGTACGTATCAATATGTCAAAGACCACTTTGAATGCGCCTATCAGGGTAAGGTGAAGGCTAAAAACAAAGGCGAGGTTGACTTGTATTTTGTATTAGGCGAGAAGAATACGTGAGTTCCAAACGTTAATTAATTAGCCATGCGGAGTATTGAGAATCTGGTTTTTAAAGGGGGTGGTGTATTGGGGGCAGCCTATGCAGGAGCCATCGAGGCATTGAACGACAATAAACTTCTGGAGGGAATTCAACGGGTAGCCGGAACCTCATCGGGTTCCATCACTGCCGCACTGGTAGGGCTTCGATATTCCGCACTGGAAATCAAGGACATCACCCACGCGATTCCATTCAAGGATTTCGGGGATCATTGGGATCCATTGCGAGTTCTGACAAAGTATGGCCTCTACAAAGGAGATGCTTTTTTGGCCTGGATGAAAGGCGTCATCAAGGACAAGACGGGCAACGAAGACACAACGTACGCACAATGGACGGCACAGGGATTCCGTGAACTGAAAGTGTTTGCAACAGACTTGAATACGTGCAGCATCCGGGAATTTTCTGATAGGGCTACTCCGGACGTAATCGTGGCTGAGAGCTTGAGGGCATCCATGGCTGTGCCTTTCTTTTTTAGTGCCTGGCAATTCCCAGGAGGCAAGCCGGATGATCATCTTTATGTTGATGGGGGGACCGTCTATAGCTACCCGATTTCAAGTTTCAACGACTTGTCGAAAACACTTGGATTTTTCCTGTACAGCGATTCGACGGTCTCATTGCCTGTTGGGTATGATGAAATCCTGAAATACAGCCACGCACTTTTTCGGGCAATGTCTAATTCGCAGGATTTGAATTTTGGCAAGGACAAGGGGGAAGAGGCGGTAACCGTTAAGATTTTCGATTTGGGGATACCATCATTGGATCTGGGAATCACGGATGAGCAGCGAACGCTCCTTTTTGATTCTGGAAAGAAAGCTACGTTAGAATACCTGCAAGCTTAGTATTGAGTTTCCTTGCCTTGCCGAGCTGTGAGATTCACGAAAAATGCCCAACCCTGATTACCTAGCTACCTCAATCTTGACTTTGGTATTCTTTAACTTCTCATTCCTGATATTCTTTAGGACCGTATCCACCAGCGAACGTCGTACAGAAACATAGGATGAAAAATCAAGTGTGGTAATTAGGCCGATGTCAGTGGCTGGAAGGCCACCCTTCTTCGTCAGAAGCCCAACGATGTCGCCCTTGCTGATCTTGTCTTTCTTTCCGGCACTGATATAGAGGCATGCGAAATGTGGGGGAGGAGGAAGTTGCAGCTTTCGCGCAACGACCAGCTTCTCAACAGACTTGTCAATGTATTCCGGCAACTTTTCATCATCAGCCAGTACCAGGTAAGCCTGACCTTCGGCGTGCATCCGGGCAGTCCGGCCATTGCGATGAAGAAATGCTTCCTCTTGTAAGGGTAATTGATAGTGTACCACATGTCGGATTTCCGGAATGTCCAATCCGCGGGAAGCAAGGTCTGTGGCGATAAGGACATTCGCTGCGCCACCCCGGTATTTGATGAGGTTCTTCTCGCGATCGATTTGTTCCATGGCTCCGTGCAGGATAGCATGGGCAAATTTGTGATGGGTGAGTAGCGTGCTGATTCTGTCAACAGCGTCACGGTGGTTGCAAAATACTAACGTCACTTCCTGGTTGAAGCCAGCGACCAGCCGCATGAGGGTCTCCACCTTGTCTGTGCTATTGGTGTGCACCAGCTTAAGCTTCAGTTTTGAATCGGCTTCATCTTTCAGGTAGTTGAGCGTTTCGGGTCTGGAGAAAGGTAGAAAATCGGGCCAATCCTGGTTCCGTGTTGCTGAAGTAAGAATATGACTTTGCTTGCCGTTGAGGGCTTCGAAAATTACACGGAGTTGATCCTGAAAACCCATCTGGAGTGATTTATCAAACTCATCCAGCACAACCATTTTTACTGTGCCGGCATCAATTGATTTTCGACGGATATGGTCGGCCAAGCGTCCGGGTGTGCCGATAATCACGGCTGGGGCTTCACTCAAACTATTTTGCTCAATTTTCATGGCATGGCCGCCATAGCAGGAGCTCACTTTGTAAGAAGTCTTCATCGCCCGGAAGACTTGCTCGATCTGCAAGGTGAGTTCACGTGAAGGCGCTATGATCAAGGCTTGAACTCCCTTTGCATTCTGGCTCAGGCTATGGATCAAGGGGATGAGAAAGGCGAGCGTCTTTCCAGAACCCGTAGGAGCCAGGAGCATGAGATTTTGTAACGTAGCAGCCTTTTGGATGGTGGCTACCTGCATTTCGTTAAATTCTGCGATGGAGAGATTCTTTAGGAATTCCGCGTTGGCCGCGTTCTGGGTGTCTTGCATGGGGCAAAGGTAGTGAACTGGGTGCTGGGAACTGGGAGCTGGGTACTGGGTGATGGGTACTGGGAACTGGGAACTGGGAACTAGGTACTGGGAACTGGGTCATTGCGTGTGGCTTCTACCTTTGAACTTTGAACTCGGAACTATTGTTGTCCGGGGAAAGTTTTAAAATTTAGGCAAGGCCAATTAAGACCTTGCCTTTTTTATGGGTAAAATTGTTTTCCACAACAAAAATTTCCCATGAACAAAAGTATCCATTTTACCGGACAGCCGACTTTTAA
>JANNAZ010000168.1:0-1706 GCA_031384895.1 Cyclobacteriaceae bacterium
CCTTCGACACCATTGAGCAAAACCAGGTGCTCTCCAGCTGGAAGGATGCACAAAGCAGCGATCTGCTGAACGGAGGAATCACGAAATACATTGAAGTTCCACAGAACGGCTGCTTTACGGATCAGCGCAGCAGGAAGACAGCGGATCCCAATAAAACGCTGACAAGGATCTGGTCCCTCGGCGGAAAGACCGGCTGGTATTATGGCAACTGGCTGTGGGAAATCCGCGGTATACTTGACCAGATGGCCGGCGGTGTGGGGATGAGAAGGGGTCGAAGAAGCGATACCGAGATAGCGGCCGGTGAGGCGTTGGATTTCTGGCGGGTTCTCCTGGCCAGCAAAACGGAAAAGCGTCTACTCTTGTACGCAGAGATGAAGTTACCCGGAGAGGCGTGGCTTGAATTCAAGATTGACGAGAAAAACATCCTGACCCAGACAGCAACCTTTCGTCCCCTGGGACTGCTCGGCAGGATGTACTGGTATAGTGTGCTTCCATTTCATGGGTTGATTTTCAATGGTTTGATCAAGAAGCTGAGTGCGTAGAGCCAATCAGTGTCATCCGTGGCTATTATTCTTGCAATCTCTCCTCAGCTGGTTAACTTGTATGTTCCCAAAAGTGAATCGGAGAGAATCAAGAAATGAGACAGAAAATTGCGCATATCGCTTTGGTTGTAGATGACTATGACAAGGCCATTGAATTCTACACCAGGAAATTACATTTTGAACTTCTCGAAGATACAGCCCTCAGCGAGACCAGGCGCTGGGTACGCGTATCGCCCAGGGGCGCTGGCCACTGTAGTCTTCTCCTGGCGAAGGCCTCCAGTCCTGAACAACTCACACGGGTTGGGAACCAAACCGGGGGTCGGGTATTTTTATTCCTTCACACCGACAACTTTCAACGCGACTACCAGAACCTATTGGACGAAAGCATTCGAATCGTCCGTGAACCATCTAAAGAAGCATATGGCATGGTTGCCGTCTTTGCCGACTTATATGGAAACCTGTGGGATCTGATACAACCGGAAGAATATTGAATACAGCATGTTGAATATTGAATGTTGAAGTGGGGCTCAAATCACAAAATCACCCCATCACCAAATCACTCATGAAAACACTATTGATTACCCCGGAAGGACTAGAAAAGTTAAAAGCCGAGCTGGATCACCTGTGGCGGGTGGAGCGGCCGGATACCACGCAAAAAGTTACCTGGGCGGCCAGCTTGGGCGATCGTTCCGAAAACGCAGATTACCATTACAACAAAAAACGCCTGCGCGAAATTGACAAGCGCGTGCTGTATTTGCGCAAATGCATCGATGACTTGAAGGTGGTGAGCTATTCATCCTATCAGGAAGGCAAGGTGATGTTTGGGGCCTGGGTTGAAATTGAGAATGACAGCGGCATAAAAAAACGCTTCCGCATTGTAGGGGGCGAAGAACTTATTGGGGCAACCGATTACATCTCGATGGATTCTCCCATGGCACAGGCACTGCTGAAAAAAGAAGTGGGGGATGAAGTGATAGTGAAAACTCCTACACGGCAGTTTGTGTGGAGAATTACTAAAATTGAATACCAGAAATAAGGAAAGGGGTCAGTGGTCAGTGGTCAGTGGTTAGTGGCTGGTGACTAGCCTGCTTTTCATAAGAATGTCCGTGTATTCCAATCCATTGACTCTGGCGCGGCGTCTGTGACTCCTAAGTTATTCAAAAC
>JANNAZ010000171.1:0-2518 GCA_031384895.1 Cyclobacteriaceae bacterium
GTGCGTTATGTGTTTGTTGATGGGGTGATGTACAAGATGGACGTGAAGGAGACCAAGAAGGCAGACCCAAATGCGAAAGTGGAAATTGAGGGAAGCTGGTCGACCTCAACCGAAAGCCCCCAAGGGAAAGCGGAAGGTAAGCTGACTTTCAAAAAGGAGGGGAGTAATTATTCCGGAACGGTTTCTGGTGGAAGACTCCCATCCCCCATTGATTTGTCTGATGTGAGCCTTGACGGGAATGTATTGACATTCAAGTACGCCATGACTTTTGGTGCGAATTCCGTTACCGTAAGTGGAGAAGTAACCGTTGAAGGGGATTCGTTCAAAGGAACCGTCAGCTTCGGTCAAAACCGAACGGCGCCAATTGAAGGAACAAAAGACCCTAAGAAGTAAGATGCTAAATGAAATGAAGATGAAAAATATATTATTGTTACTCGTCGCCGTCAATGTCCTTACTTCTGGCTTTGCCCAGCTGGAAAAGGGAACTGTTCTGATCAAGAACGGCACGGTGCTAACCATTACCAAAGGCACGCTGACTAATACCGATGTGCTGATCAAAGACGGAAAGATCAGCCAGGTAGGCAAGGCGCTCGCTGCTCCTGAAGGCACTCGTGTTATCGATGCCACCGGGTTATTTGTAATGCCGGGCATCATTGACGCCCACTCACACATTGCGCTGGATCAAATCAATGAAGGGACCAATGCCATCACTCCGGAAGTATACACCGGTGATGCGTTGAACCCATTCCAGATTAGTATTTACCGCGCGCTCGCTGGCGGATGCACAGTATCTCATGCGCTCCATGGCTCGGCTAATTCCATCGGCGGACAATCACAGACCATCAAGCACCGATGGGGCACATATGATGCCGATGCGCTGAAAATGGAAGGCGCTCCAAGGACTATTAAGTTTGCCCTGGGTGAAAACCCAACCGGGCATGGTCGTCGCGATGGCGTTCAGCCGCAAACAAGGATGGGTGTCGAATTTGTTATTCGAAAAGCATTCTCCGAGGCAAAAGAGTATTCCGTCAGGTGGGATGCATACAACAAGGCTAAAGCAGTTAAGGGATTCCGAGGCGCGCCGCCAGCCTACAGTCTGCGCATGCAGACATTGGTCGACATAATGAAAGGCGAAATTATTCTCCATTGCCATAGCTATCGGGCAGACGAAATTCAGATGATGCTAAAGGTCACCAAGGATTTTGGTATCAAGCGTGTGGTTTTCCAGCATACGAACGAAGGATTCAAAGTGGCTCCTGAAATTGCAGCAGCTGGCGCGATGGCTTCTGTATTTTCCGATTGGTGGCAATACAAACTCGAAGTCTATTTCTCGACGGCATACAACGCAGCCATTCTTGTCCGTAACGGAGTGGTGACTTCGATCAACTCCGATTCTCCGGACTTGATTCGTCACCTCTATCATGAAGCAGCTAAGACGCAGAAGTATGGCGGCCTGAGCGATGATGAGGCCCTGTCGCTCATAACCATTAACCCAGCCAAACAGTTGGGTGTTGAAGGACGCCTGGGTTCCATTGAAACTGGAAAAGACGGCGATATTGCCATCTTCAAGAATCACCCTTTATCAATTTACGGCGTGCCTCAGTATACGTTGGTCGATGGCATCGTGCGATTTGATCGCGAGAAAGACCCAGCTGATGTCCGGATTATGGTTGACCCGAAACAGACGGTCGATGTGACGATGTACGAGACAGGTCACGGTCACGATTTCTGCATGCAAGACGCAGGAATATTGTTTGAAGAGAGCAATCGCGAAAACAAATAATTGACATGAACATGAAAAAGACACAATTCATATACAGCGTACTTGTAGCCGTCACATGCCTTTTCTTTGGGGTGGCAGGAGCACAGTCGCCAAAAGCAAAAACAGGAGTGTTTGCGTTGACTAACGGGACCATCGAGACGGTAACAAAAGGAATCATTGCCAACGGGACGGTCATTATTAGTAATGGCAAGATCACAGCCGTCGGCACAGCCATTCAGATTCCTGCCGGAGCCGAGGTAATCAACTGCAACGGAATGAAAATATATCCAGGCATGATTGACGCCGGAACCAAGATTGGTTTATTGGAAGTGGGCTCGATTCCTCAGGGTACAGATGAACGTGAATCCGGAGAAATCATTCCCCAGATGCATGCCCTCACCGCGGTGAATCCAAATGCAACCGTTATTCCGGTGACGCGGATAAGTGGTGTCACAACGGCTGTTACCATGCCGGAGGGCGGCTTGCTCCCTGGAACCGCGGCGCTCATAAATCTGCACGGGTATACCCCCGACCAGATGTTTGCCGGCTTCGAGGGGATCATTCTCAATTTTCCAAATACGGGCCGTCGCGGTTTTGGTGATCGTCGTACTGAAGAAGAATTGAAGAAGACATCCGATAAGGCACTTGCCCAACTCAATGATGTATGGGAGAAGGCCACGCAATATCATAAGCTGGACTCTGCAACAGCAGGAAAGGGAGTAGGGTACTATCCCGAACTTCAGGCATTGGTCCCGG
>JANNAZ010000180.1:0-2841 GCA_031384895.1 Cyclobacteriaceae bacterium
TCAACGTAGGCGATTGCTGTGACCTCTCTTATTTGCCTACTTTAGCATCATGCGCATCTCTATCGTTCTGCTGGTTCTCCTTGCTGGGTTGGCAGGCTGTGGCAATACGCCCCCTGCGCCAAGCTTTACTACATGCTGGACATCCAGTTGGAGAACATGAAGTCTGACCCCGATGCTGTCTACAAGCTTCAACAACGGGAGCAGGGATTGCGAAAGCGCATACAAAAAGAAGAGAATGATCTGACTTTGTTAAAGAACAACCTCGAATTCTTTGGTAGGAGCAAGAATGCCGATAAGATGCGAGCGGAGTTTGGAGCGAAGATCAGCGCATCCGAAACCGAGATTGCAGGCTTGAAGTCGCAGTTGAAGCAGCTGCGGGCGGCACTGCGATAACGTGTCTAGGCGCGTAAGTGTCTCGTTCTGGTCATTGCAATGCTGAAATACTGTTAGTTCTTAGAGTTCTGCTGACGAAAGTCATAGGATTCCACCATGTAAATTGAGTAAACTTTGCATAGGTTTTTGTTGAGGTACCATACTGAATTAGGTCCTAGAACTAAACAAAGCTTATATGAAAACCTTCATCATTTTTGCACTGTTTCTGGGTGCGGCTTTTCTGCCCATTCTATTTGTTCCACTGTTGGCACTTACCTTGGTGGTGCTCCTGATCTTCGCACCGGAGTTGTTGACTAACCATGTGTGGGGCAAAACCTGGCAAGACATGGAAGAAGAAGCACGACACGGGCACCGATAGGTTATTTAGTTTGGTTATTTGGTGATTGGAGGGTGAGTCTCCGGCAACTCTCACATCACCAAATAAAGCTGCCTTTGAACACTAGACACGTTACCAGGCGCACATGATGAGAGAAGTAAAGATTGCAAGCGACGATTTTGCACCCGGGCGATGATGTTGCTCTACTTAACCTTCATCCACTGCTCACCCTTTACACACCGCACCGTAAACCCATACGCAGAACCACCCAGTACATTCGTGGGCCCGAGGTTCTTGACACCGTACTTCGCATCCTTGATGTGCTCGGGATTTCCGGGAACGAGGTCGGTGGACGTGTAGACACCCTGAGGGGATTGGGCCTTGTTTCCGAAAGCAAGATACAGGGGGTCGGTTCCACCATACGAATAGGTATCTAACGTCACTTCTTTGGGGGCCTTATTGACGAATGAGGCATTGAAGTTATAGTAAAAATTTCCATCACTTTTTTGATAGGAGGATGCAGGATACAGGAACGCGATGGCGTAGAAGGCGTTGGAGAAGCTTTGGAATTCACCTTTTTCCGACCGATACCCGCAGCACAGGAAATTCAGTCCCAACGAATTGCTGCCGCTGGCGGCGACAAGGAAATCCTTTATCGGCATGGTCCTGTCTTCGGTCAACCACTTCCCTTTTTTGTTTGGATTTGGAAAGGTAAAGCTGGAGGTGACCGATGATCCCATTTTTGAAACATCAAACTGACTTAAGGCGGCGTCAGCCAACAGCGGTTCGGGAGCTACGGCGTTTGTATAGAAGCCGGGGATTTCCTTGTGCTTGGTCAGCATCCCTTGCTCCGTCGCGTACTTGAACAAGGCATTCCAGTCCGCTGCATTCGCAACACGCCATCCCTTTGGCGCCAGACCGCGGGTGTCCATGATGGCATAGCCATTGTACATTTTGCCACACGGCTCATTTGTCTCTTCGTTGTTGAGGATGTAGCACCAAGCGCCACTCTTCGCCGCCGACCATGCTACCGGGTCCTGAATCTGAGGAATTGGATCACCGTTGCTATAGGTGGTGACATCGAGGTTCTTCGACATCCATTCCAGGTTGCCAACGTTCACAGATGCCGGGGTTTGAGCCAGTGTAATCAGGGTTGACAAGATCACAATAGTGGCACTTAACAGACTTCTTTGCATGGGAGGGGGGTTGGGTTGGGTTGGGTATTAGGGATTATCAATGTAGTGATTTATTCTTATGTTTCCCTTGGAGGGTCAGAACGAGACTGGTGATTAGAGTTGGCAGTTCGTTATCCATTTAAGGAAAGCTTGGTTGCCGTTCGCAAATATTCCTATATTTCAAAAGGTTTAAGGGAGAGCCTTCACTCTCAGACAGCCACAAAGAGAACCACCAAACCCCTAAGTCATGATCAAGAAGATTGCAGTATCCATGCTACTCGGATGTATTTTCATCGCCCTTTCGTGCAGTAAAAGTAATACGCCTGCCCCGGCACTTTCTGTTTTAGGCACGTGGGGATCAACAAGCCGCAGCTATACTGGGTGTATACCGGCAACCAGTAATGGTACGGAGACATGTGTAGGGGACTGCCCGTGGACCCTCATCTTCTCCGAGGCCGTCTTTTCAAACGTAAATATTCCCGGATTTTATGGTTCAGGTACCTATACAACAACCTCTTCGACCCTCACGCTAACCGCCGCATCGGGTAGCTCAGAAACCATCTACAACCTCAGCGTAACGAGTACAACGATGACCCTGACCACCAACCCCGACCCCACCAGTTGCGTGATCACGATGTCTTTTACAAAGTTGTAGCATTCGAAGGAATAGTGGCCTTAGGATGAAGGTCAGTGTTTGCAATACAACCCCAAAAGGCTACCCTGCTGGCTACCCTGCTGGTCCGGACTTGCAGTCCGTGACCAATCGAGCAGAATCTACTTCGGAGGCGGACTTAAAGTCCATTCGGGAAATTGACACCCAAACAAGCGGGTTTTGGACACCAGACATCTTGCCAGGCGCAATGAGCCGAAAACGAAAAAAGCAGCTACGGTTACGTAACTTCCTAATCATTGAGAGCCTCCTGTCGGAATCGAACCAACGACCTACTGATTACAAGT
>JANNAZ010000191.1:0-63334 GCA_031384895.1 Cyclobacteriaceae bacterium
GTTGGTGATCTGGGGACTTGGGGCGCTGGCGTTGCTTGTTGGCGGGTTATTGGGAATTTGACCCTCTCTTTTTGGGTGGGCTTGTTATTTGCAGGTGAAGGGCATACTTTTGTACACCAAATCGCGGGGTGGAGCAGTTGGTAGCTCGTTGGGCTCATAACCCAAAGGTCGAAGGTTCGAGTCCTTCCCCCGCTACAGAGAAAAATGGCAACCAGAGGGTTGCCATTTTACATTTGGCGGGTTCCGCACATCAGAACCGCACTTCACTACTCCCTTTTTTGCTACTTTCAAGTATTAATTAGCGGATACTATGGTAATCGACTTACGAAGCGATACAGTCACGAAACCAACGCCGGCTATGCTCCAGGCTATGATGCAGGCAGAAGTGGGGGATGATGTTTTTGGGGAAGATCCTACGGTTCAGAAGTTAGAAGAGAAATGCGCCAGGCTATTGGGCATGGATGCTGCCGTATACTGCCCCTCTGGGACCATGACCAACCAGATCGGCATCAAGGTGCTTACACAGCCTTACGAAGAAGTCATTTGCTACAAGGGAGCCCATATCTATAAATATGAAGGTGGAGGGTTGGCGGGCAATAGTCATGTTAGCTCCAGACTTCTGGTTGGGGACCGGGGCAGGCTTTCGATCGATGAAGTTGCCGCCAACATCAACTCTCCGGATTCTCATTACCCAATAACTTCCGTCTTGGCCTTGGAAAACACTGTCGTTCGTGAAGCCGGCAGTTATTACACGTTGCCGCAGATCGCAGGCCTTTGTGATTTTGCCCATTCAAAAGGACTAAAGACCCATATGGATGGAGCCCGGCTATTTAACGCGTTAACGGAAACGGGCGACGCCCCAAATTCTGTTGGAAAATATTTTGATACGGTATCAATTTGTCTGTCGAAAGGATTGGGTGCACCAGTAGGATCGGTCCTGGTGTGCAAAAAGGAATTTGAGTCAAAGGCCCGAAGAGTGCGCAAAGCATTTGGCGGGGGCATGCGCCAGGTCGGCTATTTGGCCGCAGCCGGAATATATGCGCTCGATTATCACATCAAACGGCTTGCGGAGGATCACACCCGAGCCAAAGAAATAGGGAAAGCAGCCTCCAGGCTTTCATTTGTCAAATCGGTGATGCCAGTGGATACGAACATTGTCATTTTTGATTTGGATAAACTGGTATCACCTGAGAAATTTATTGAGACCCTGGAATCGCATCAGGTAAAAGCGCTGGCATTTAGCGCAACTGAGATTCGCATGGTCACTCACCTTGATTTTGACGACCGCATGCTGGAGAAGACCATCGACGTGCTTTCAAAACTTCGTTTCTGAGATGGACGATCTGGACAAATCGCTTCCAGGAGCAGAAGGCATGGTGGATGCGGAACAGTCTGCACCCAATATCAATCACAGCGAGAACTGCCTGAATTGCGGAACCAAGATGCAGGATGTCTTCTGCCATCATTGCGGGCAAAAAGATCTGCCCCGACGTCAGACACTGGGGGAGTTGTGGACGAATTTTATCTCATCGTTCTGGAGTTATGAAGGAAAATTTTTCCTGACGACCCGTTACCTGATTACCCGACCTGGATTCCTGGCCATGGAGTATAACGCAGGACGGCGGGAGAGTTACTACCATCCCGCGCGGATGTATGTCTTTATCAGCTTTGTCTTCTTTCTTATCTTCTTTAGTCTTCCAGAGAGGAAAGACAATGTTGAATTGACGGATGAGGACAAAGAAAAATTGGCGAATACAGATCGTGAAGTAAAAGAGAGCCTTGCTGCTGCCGGCCTGGATACGTTGAAATTACTTCCTGATTCGGTTTCTAGATTAAAGGAGCTACCTAAAACTCCAGCTAAGAAGAAAAAGAACCGCTTTAATTTAGGAATTTCTAAAGCAGACTATGAGACGCAAAAGTCCTATGACTCAGCGCAGGCCCTGTTGCCCGAGTCGGAAAGGGATAATTGGCTGGAGCGAAAGTTGAATTTGCGGAGCATTGAACTGAGTCAAAAGTACAAAGATGACATGTCGGGCTTTGGAAAGGATTTTTGGAAAGCAGCGTTAGGAAATTTTTCCAAGGTCTTGTTCTTCTTACTTCCTGTATTTGCATTGCTTCTGAAGTTACTCTATGTCAGGAGGGGATACTTCTTTAGTGAGCACCTGGTCTTTTCAATCTACTATTACAACTTTTTTTACCTGGCCGGATCGCTCATGATGTTAACAGGGCTGGTTCCCGCGCTAGGCTGGCTGTCCACGCTGATAGGATACATTATCTATTTCTATTTGCTGCTGGCCATGAAGCGAATGTATGGTCAACGGTGGGGCAGAACGATTGCTAAATTCCTGATCTTTAGTTTCGTTTTCCTGTTGTGCTTCGCCTTCGGGTTTATGATTAATTTTCTTGTTATCGTCATGATGATCTAATGGCATTGCTGAACCAATCGTCACCTCCCCTGGCTGAGCGGATGCGGCCGGCCCGTTTGGAGGACCTCATCGGTCAACAGCCCCTTGTCGGACCGGGCGGCATTATTCGCCTGGCCATCAGTACGGGAAATATTCCGTCAATGATTTTGTGGGGGCCGCCAGGCGTGGGTAAAACCACCATCGCCAACATTATTGCCAACGAAGTAAAGAGGCCCTTTCATGCGCTGAGTGCCGTAAATGCCGGTGTGAAAGATGTTCGTGAAGTCATCGACAAAGCGAAGCATACCAACCGACCGATTCTGTTTATCGATGAAATCCACCGGTTCAATAAATCCCAACAGGACGCCTTGTTGGGCGCGGTGGAGAAAGGAACATTGACGCTGATCGGCGCAACAACCGAAAATCCATCTTTTGAAGTCAATTCAGCACTCCTGTCCCGATGCCAGGTTTATGTTTTGAAGCCGCTCAACGAGACGGATTTGTTGGGGTTGATGAACCGGGTGATTCAAAAGGATGAGGAGTTGAGGAAACGGAAGATTGCCATTCGGGAGCACACCGCGCTGCTAAACATTTCGGGTGGCGATGCGCGGAAGGTTCTCAATCTGCTGGAACTTATCGCGGAATCCATCTCCGGAGAAATTGTCATCACTGATAGGATGGTCATGGATGTGGCCCAGAAGCACATTGCCATCTATGACAAGAGCGGCGAACAGCATTACGATATTATTTCGGCCTTTATCAAATCCATTCGCGGAAGCGATCCCAATGCTGCGGTCTATTATCTCGCGCGAATGGTGGAAGGAGGGGAGGATGTGAAGTTTATCGCCCGCCGACTGGTGATTTTGGCATCAGAAGATATTGGCAATGCCAATCCCACAGCCCTGGTGTTGGCTACCAGCGCTTTCCAGGCAGTAAGCATGATCGGATACCCCGAAGCAAGTCTTATCCTCAGCCAATGCGCAACTTACCTAGCCTGCTCACCCAAAAGTAATTCTGCCACAGTTGCCATCGGCGCCGCGATGGGTAAAGTAAATGAAACAGGCGACCTCCCCGTCCCGTTAGCCGTAAGGAATGCCCCGACGAAAATGATGAAGGATATGGGATATGGAAAGGAATACCAGTATGCGCACAGTTTTGAGGGTAACTTTGCTCCGATGGAATTTTTGCCGGATGCACTCAAAGGCACACGGTTTTATGAGCCAGGCAAAAATGCCCGGGAAGACGAGTTGAGAACTTTCTTGAGAAGCTTGTGGAAAGAGAAGTATGGATATTGACTTTCGCTGAATGCAACGCCTGATTTTTGATTATTCCCCCCTTTATTTTGTGCTATGCCTGTTCCTTGGCGTCGGTTACGCATGGCTATTGTATACCGCCCGATATACCTGGAGCAAGACACTCAACCGAACCTTGTTTGCACTTCGTGCTCTGCTAGTTTCAGCACTTTTGATTCTACTTTTAGGTCCGGTACTGCGCCAGACTAAGAATTTATTTGAACATCCAACGGTTGTGTTTTTGATTGACAATTCCCGATCGGTCAAAGAAGGGACGGATACAACCCGGTTGCTGAAGAGTCTCCGGATCGAGGCGAATGATTTGAAGCGAATGGACCGGCAGATTGAATGGAGTAGCCTTGACGGAGTTTCAGACAGTGTTTATTTTACTCATGGTTCCTCAGACTTGTCTTCGGCCTTGAAGCAGGCGTCTAATCGGTATGAGGGCAAGAATCTTGCAGGAATTGTTTTAGTCTCTGACGGAATCTATAACAATGGAATCTCCCCGCTATATCAGCCGTTGCGCGTTCCCGTTTATGTTGTGGGTACGGGAGACACCACTCAGCGCACGGATCTTGTGCTGAAGAACGTAGCGTACAACCGGGTTGTTTACCAGGGAAATAAATATCCGTTGCGGGCGGAGGTGGGTATCAACGGACTACCGGATCAGAATATTACAGTTACAGTAAGAAGCCTGGGAAAGATCCTTAAGCAGGTCACGAAAAATACGGAGAACAAGCCGTTGTTGGATTTTGATTTTCAACTGGACGCCCTGGACCAGGGAATTCAGCGTCTGGAGATCCGTGTTGAGCCGCAATCCGGGGAATCGAACGCCGCAAACAACCGCGCAACTGCCTTTGTTGAAATAGTTGAAGGAAAGAAAAAGATACTCGTCCTGGCAGCCTCGCCACACCCTGACCTGAAGGCGTTGCGGACTGTGGTTGAAAAGAATTCAAACTATGAGTTTCTCGTTCACCTTGTGGGGATCAAAGAACTGCCGGCTTCGTCACTCAACATGCAAGATATTGACCTGGTGATCGCGCATCAAAGCCCAGATCCGGAAGGAAGGACAACAGCTCTTTTATCCAATTTCCTGAAGGCGAAGGTCCCGGCACTCATCGTTGTCGGTGCGCGTACACAATTGCAGGCCCTGCCCACTTCCGGTATACCCATCACTTTCGAGCCCTCCGGACAACGCGATGAGGTCCAGGCTGTCCTCAATCCCGGATTTCAGGATTTTGGATTTTCCGTAAATCTGAGCACGCTCGTCGGTCGGTATCCACCTGTATCGGTTCCATTCGGGAAGTTCACATTGCCAACGGCAATCAAACCTATCTTGTATCAACGCATTGGGAATGTGGTTACCGAGCGCCCACTACTTTATTTGGCAGTGCAAGAGACTCAGAAGATTGGAATTCTGGTGGGTGATGGTATTTGGAAATGGCGACTAAGTGAATTTCAGGAAACAGGAAAGACAGTTGGGTTTGATGAGTTGTTCTCAAAAATTCTCCAATACTTGAGCACCAAGGATGACAAAAGGAAATTCCGGTGTTTCCCGGTTCAACAGGAATTCGCCAGTGACGGCCCGGTTGTGATGGAGAGTCAGGTTTATGATGACCTCTTTGAGCCTATCTATGGAAATACGATTGAGATTGAATTACGGAGTGAGGATGGCAAAATGAATACATATCGATATGTTACGGGTCCGGGTAGCAGCAGTCGGTACCGCATTGGAGGGCTGAAGGAAGGTATCTACCGGTTTACGGCATCAACGGAACTCAAAGGGAAAAAGGAAATCGTAAGGGGAGAGTTTATTGTGGTGGAGCAGAACCAGGAATCGCGCAACCTCACTGCTGACTTTAACCTGCTCCGCAAGATGGCAGCAGGAACGGACGGCATATTCTACCGTGATACCGAGATTTCAAGATTATCAGAAGATTTGTCCGCCGGCGAGGCGAAGACTACCATTCATTCGGAAGAAAGCTTCAACCCACTAATCAACTTGAAATGGGTCTTCTTTCTGCTACTCCTGTTGATTTCAGCTGAGTGGTTTCTGAGAAAATTTGCAGGATCGTACTAGACAGGCCGAGTAACCAGGTAGGTCCGCAGCGTTGCGGGTACTCGCTTTCCCTTGATGGTATCGTCGTGTTGATATTCGAGAAATAGTTGAACATGCTTTACGTTGAAGGGCGGCTGGTTAATGAATACGCCGGAGTTAAACTTCATCCGAATATGCGGGCCGGTAATTTTATCCAGATTGTATATTGATGTAGGGGATGCGGGCAGGTGTTCGGTAATTAATGCATATTTAAATTTTGAGATCTTGTCTAAAATTTTCTGGACATGGTCGTTGCTGAGATGCTGCAGTACTTGCCGGATGACAATGAGATCAGCCGCGGGTAACTCATCATCGATCGCGTTTAATTTTTGAAACAGGATTTTGTCGGTCTGAAAAGTATTCTTGTGCTGAGCGATAAGTTCATCGACTACATCCGTGCCAATGTACTTGACGTCAAGGCCTTTAAGAATCTGACTGGATACATGGAAGTCACCACAACCAATTTCCAGGACGCTTTCGATATTTCGATTGAGCAAGAATGACCTAACATGTTGGATATATCGCTGGGTGTCCGGATGGTGTGTTCCTTCACCTGAATAGAATGAGCCAGGGGCCCCTCCCCATTCATTTTTCTTGTAGATGCCAGTGAAGATGTCCTCTACGCGTTTTTTTCGAAGCTTGTGAAACGAGCGCTGTTTCCACCAGAGCCACAATGAGTTGAGCATAGTACGGGAGTCAAATTAAAAAAGGGAGACCCTGTAGGATCGCCCTTCTGAATGCATATTTGCCTGGCTTATTGATTTTTTTCTTTAGGAGCTTTGGCCTTTTTAATCTTGATCGTCAGAACATCCCCTTTGCCATCATAGTCGGCATGAATGGTTCCGCCCTCTTCCACTTCGCCTTTCAAGATCTCTTCGGCAACCGGATCTTCCAGGAATTTTTGGATGGCCCTATTCAATGGACGCGCACCAAATTGCTGGTCATAACCCTTTTCGGCAAGAAAGTCCTTTGCCTTGTCCGTCAATTCAACATGGTATCCAATGGACAGTATTCGGGCAAAAAGTTTCCCGAGTGTAAGATCAATAATCTTGTGAATATGTTCGCGCTGCAAAGAGTTAAACACGATGACATCATCCAAACGGTTTAGGAATTCAGGCGAAAACGCCTTCTTAAGAGCGCTTTGAATGGTGCTCTTCATGATCTCCTCCTCATTGGCCTGTTTGGATTGGCTTGCAAACCCGATGCCTGATCCAAAATCTTTCAGATCACGAACGCCGATGTTGGAGGTCATGATGATAATCGTATTGCGAAAATCGACGCGGCGACCCAGCCCATCGGTAAGTATGCCGTCATCGAGAACCTGGAGCAGGATATTGAAAACATCCGGGTGAGCTTTTTCGATTTCATCGAGCAACACAACACTATACGGCTTGCGTCGCACCTTTTCTGTCAACTGCCCGCCTTCTTCGTAGCCAACATATCCAGGGGGAGCGCCCACGAGGCGAGATACTGAAAACTTTTCCATGTACTCGCTCATGTCGATGCGAATGATAGCATCTTCTTTGTCGAAAAGATAGGTAGCCAACACTTTTGCAAGTTCTGTTTTGCCAACGCCGGTGGGTCCGAGGAATACGAAGGAGCCGATTGGCTTTTTCGGATCTTTTAGTCCGACGCGGGTACGTTGAATTGCTTTTGTAAGCTTTTTAATAGCCTCTTCCTGGCCGATCACTCGGCCACTCAGTTCCCCCGCCATGCCCAGTAACTTATTGCTTTCCTTTTGAGCAATGCGGTTGGTGGGTATACCGGTCATCATGCCGATTACATCAGCGACATTGTCTTCCGTGACCGTGTATTTCTCGGTCCGTGTCTTCTCTTCCCACCGCGCTTTGGCCAAGTCAAGTTGCTCAAGGAGTTTCTTCTCTTTGTCGCGCAGCTGGGCGGCCTCTTCATACTTTTGGCTTTTTACAACGCGGTTCTTTTCTTTTTTGACATCTTCAATTGCTTCTTCAAATTTTACGATGTCTTCCGGTACATGAATGTTGTTGATGTGTACACGTGCACCTGCTTCGTCCAGGACATCGATCGCCTTGTCTGGCAAAAATCGATCGCTGATATACCGATCAGAGAGGCGAACGCAAGCGTTAATAGCCTCTTTGGTATAGCTGACGTGGTGGTGATCCTCGTATTTTTCCTTGATGTTGTCCAGGATTTGTATGGTTTCCTCCACGCTAGTGGAATCCACCAGAACCATTTGGAAGCGACGGGCAAGCGCTCCGTCCTTTTCAATATACTGTCTGTACTCGTCCAGGGTTGTAGCACCAATGCATTGGATTTCGCCGCGCGCCAGGGCTGGCTTGAACATGTTGGAGGCGTCCAGCGAACCGGAGGCCCCGCCTGCACCTACGATGGTATGCAATTCGTCGATGAATAGAATCACATCCTGAGATTTCTCAAGCTCGTTCATGACGGCTTTCATGCGTTCCTCGAACTGGCCGCGGTATTTTGTTCCGGCAACAAGCGAGGCAAGATCAAGCGTCACGACCCGTTTGCCGAAAAGTACACGGGATACTTTCTTTTGGATGATTCGCAACGCCAATCCTTCGGCAATGGCGGTTTTGCCCACACCGGGTTCACCGATGAGGATCGGATTATTTTTCTTTCTGCGAGAAAGGATCTGAGCGACCCGTTCAATTTCTTTTTCGCGACCAACTATCGGGTCGAGCTTATTGTCTTCTGCCATTTTGGTCAGATCTCTTCCGAAATTGTCCAATACGGGTGTCCTGGACTTTTCGGCTCCTTTCTTTTCTTTGCCTTGTCCTCCGGCACCGGCTCCACCGGCCGAACCGAACATTTTTGAAGAGTCGTCATCCGGATCATCCGTATCCTGAGATGCAGTCGGGTGATCGTGTTGGTACTCGAGCATTTCTTTTACAACGTCATATGCGACGTCAAATTTGTTTAGAATTTGAGTGGCGAGGTTATCGGGATCACGAAGAATCGACAAGAGCAAGTGCTCGGTTCCGATAAGCTGAGCTTTGAATACTTTCGCTTCCAGGTAGGTTATCTTAAGCACTTTTTCAGAAGCCCGGGTGAGGGGAATGTTTGACAGGTTCTTCACCTGGTGTGTGGCTGTTCCTTTCGACACCTTTTCAATTTCGCTACGCAGCTCGTCGATGGGTACGCCTAGCTTCTTGAGCACGCCAACGGCAACGCCTTCTCCTTCGCGGATCATGCCCAAGATGAGGTGTTCTGTGCCGATGTAATCGTGTCCCAACCGTAACGCTTCCTCCCGGCTGAGGGAGATCACTTCTTTTACTCGGTTAGAAAATTTTGCTTCCATGCAGTGGGATTCGATTTTGTGTTATAAATGTAGGTTTACGATGATTCAAATGCAACTGGCTATTTTGCCTTTAATAGCTGTTGCTGTAAGGATATATTCTTTTAACGCCGGGAGGATTTTATTTGTTCAATTTCCTCTGGTCGAGCCCTGGATTATGCGCCCGGCTTCTGGCCCAACACAAAACACAAGATCAAGGATGCTCAGATTGGGTACAAAAGCTTTGCCAAAAACTTGCTGGTAGGGAAGGGGTTGGAAAAAAGATCGGGTCGTGAAGTCTGATTTGGCAGAAATCACATTCCGGAGGTCCCTTAGGCTGGTGGTGGGTTGGTATTGCTGACTTTGGGTGGTCGACTTCTTCCAAGTCAACCAGTTCAGACACATTGACAGGAGCCGATGATTCAGGTCAATTAAATACTTCTCGCCGGAAAATAATTCCTGTTGAAGATCGTCTTTATAGTGCTCGAAGTATGGGCTGTTAGCGTAAGCGCTTTGAAGGGTCCGCCAGAAATTAGTCTGCCACTGATACCCATAGTCAATTTGTACTGAAGTGACCGACACCTTCCCGCGCTTGGCGGTCAGGGGAACGGTAAGCCGTTCAGTTCCGTTAGCCGTCAGAATATGACATCGATTGCGGTATGATTGTTTGACATAGTGCTCATGGGCCTCAATCACAACAGGCTCATGGGTCAACATGACACTAAAATATTCGAGGCAGGGAAGAAAGTGGGATTCGATAAGGAGTCCATCCATGGTCAGAATGAAAAAACTCCGAGACCCTGACGCGTGATTACCGGTTCGCCGGAAGTAAAGTCAATTATTGTTGAAGGAATGTTGCCGCCGATTCCGCCGTCGATAACCAGATCAACCTTGTGTTTGAAGGCTTCGTAAAGTTCTTCTGGATCAGTGGTGTACTCTTTGATTGTATCATCACTTTTTACGGACGCAGATACCAGCGGGTGACCTAATGTTTTCACGATCTCTTGCGGGATCGGATGAGCCGGCATGCGAATGCCAACTGTTTTCTTATTGACGCCCATGATTTTAGGAACTTCGGAGCCGGCGTGCAAAATAAAAGTGAATGGGCCCGGAAGGCAATGCTTTAGAACCTTGAATTCATTGGATGCAAGCTGCTGCACATATTGGGAAAGATGACTGAAGCCAGAGCAAATAAAGGAAAGGTTAAATTTTTTGGGCTTGATGTCTACAATTTTGCAAAGCCGGTCGATGGCCCTTCGATTCATGAGATCGCAACCAATCCCATACACGGTATCCGTTGGATAGATGATTACCCCTCCGTCCTGCAAACACTGCACAACCCGCATGATTTTGCGGGATTCGGGATTGGCAGGATGAATCGAAATAACCGGACACGCCATTGAATAAAAACAGGATAGCACAAAACTAACGCTTTCTATCCCATGTCGTTTTGTTATTTTTGGACTTTTAAACAATGATGAAGTTTCAAAAAGCAAAATTGGTCCTGTTTCTGGTAGGCTCAATCCTACTGATCAGCTTCACTTTTTATTTCTATCAAATCGTGTACACGCCAAATATCCTGGTGGATGCCAGCGACAGGTTATTTGTGATCAAGTCAGGAACCGCGTACCGTGAGGTGCTTGCAAATCTGGACAAGCAGCGTTTTGTGAATGACATGGTTTCCTTTGGATTTCTTGCCAGGCTCAAGAACTATGACCGGAAGATTCAGCCGGGCAGGTACCTGCTGCGAAGAAATATGACCAACCTGCAAGCGCTTGAGTCGCTAACCGCAGGTCGCCGCGAACCGGTAACTATCACATTTACTCACGTGCGCCTGCTTAGCGATCTGGATGACCGGATTACAAAAAATATAGGAGTCACCCCGGAGGAGTTTGAAGATGCATTGGATGATTTCATTGAGGGAAACACGGAAGGATTCACACGGGAGAATATTCTTTTGATGTTCATTCCGAATACGTACCAGGTTTATTTTAATGTCGTGCCAGAGGAATTGGTCGAACGAATGAATGGGGAGTACAAGCGATTTTGGTCGGAAGACCGCAGAGCCAAGGCTGCTGCTGTTGGGTTAACACCTATCGAAGTTTCTATCCTGGCCTCCATCGTTCAAGCGGAGATAATCAAACAGGACGAAGCCCCGGTCGTTGCCGGACTCTACATTAACCGATTGAAGAAGGGCATCCCCCTCCAGGCAGATCCGACGTTGGTATTTGCCGCCGGAGACTTTACCATCAAACGGGTTTTGAATGAGCACAAGGAAATTGATTCGCCGTACAATACCTACAAGCGCGCCGGCCTGCCACCAGGCCCGATCAATATGCCAAGCATCTCCAACATCGATGCCGTATTGAACTTTAACAAAAATAGTTTCATCTACATGTGTGCCCGGGAGGACTTTTCCGGGTACCACAATTTTGCTACCACGTTGCGAGCCCACAATGTAAACGCTTCCAATTACCAGCGGGCATTGACGATTGAGCAACGCAAGGGTGCGGCGTTGCGCAGAAAGAAAAAGTAGGTGATACAATTTCTTCTCAATGCGGGAAAAGCATACCTGTCGATTTGAGAAATTGACAGTTGACAAAGATTGCACCTGGTGCAACTATGCTAGTCAATTGTCAACTGGCATTACATTCATTAACTTTCGACGATGTACACTTCAGAGACCCGCATTCGCGTTCGCTACAGCGAAACAGACCAGATGCAGTATGTGTATTACGGGAATTATGCCACGTACTATGAAGTTGGAAGGGTGGAAGCCCTGCGGCAATTGGGGCTTACCTATAAAGAGTTGGAAGGTATGGGTGTCATCATGCCGGTGCTGGAAAATCATTCTGAGTTTCTGCTTCCGGCACTGTACGATGAATTGCTCCGATTTGTAGTTACTATCAGCGAAAAGCCTACGGTACGCATTCGGTTTCACTACGAAATATTCAATGAACAAGGGACCTTGATTCACAGAGGGGAGACCCTGCTGGCGTTTGTCAATCAAAAGACGGGCAAGCCCTGTCGTCCGCCGGAGGCCTTCCAACGTATTTTAGCTCCGTATTTCTAACTTTGCGTCTTCGGTTATGAGTTACCAGATTCGCAAACGCATTCTTCAAATTCCAACCGCCCGCACGGCAAGGGCCTGGCTAAAGAAGGTAAAATTCTGGGGCGGTGATCATCTCTCCCTTTATAAGTTTGGTAAGATTTTTATTGCCAACGTAGAGAAGGACGAGATCTTTGACCGCGCCAACGGCGTTGCCTACAATTTTGTGTTGGCGATTTTCCCTACGGTGATCTTTCTTTTTACCCTGATTCCGTACATTACAGCGTACTTTCCTACGATTGACCGCGACAACATCATGCGGTTTTTGGGGGAGTTTATGCCGCAGAGTATGTTTGAGGTTGTATCCTCTACCGTCCTGGACATTCTTCACAACCAGCGCGGCGGACTGCTCACCTTTGGATTCTTGTTCGCCGCATTTTTGGCCACCAATGGGATGATGGCACTTATGCGTGCATTTAATGCGTGCTACCAAACCGTTGAAAAGCGCACCTTTATTCGCATGCGGCTTACAGCTACCGGCCTGACTTTCCTGCTGGCTTTGGTTCTGCTCTTTGCCGTTGTCCTTCTGGTCGTTGGAGAGTTGATGATCAGTCAGGTCACGGTCCAGCTTTCTGATCTGAGTCACGTGCCCCTGGAAGGCATTTCCCTCTACGGCCTGCTCGCCTTGCGTTTCCTGGTAATTTTCGTTGTCTTCTTCTTTGGCGTATCGTTCATCTATTATTTCGGGCCGGCCATCCACTACAATTGGAAATTCTTTTCTGTCGGGTCATTTCTGGCTACGCTGGGCTGCCTCGCGGTGTCGTATGGCTTTTCCTACTACATCACAAACTTTGGAAGTTATAACAAGGTCTATGGGTCCATCGGCGTACTGATTGCCCTGATGGTTTGGATCCAGTTGTTGACGATCGTCCTGCTGTTTGGCTATGAAGTGAATGCCAGCCTGCACTACGGACAGAAGCTCGATGCCATTGCACAGCACCAGCGGGCCAAGCGCCGGGAACGGAGCAAGGGATCAAAATCCCTTACCATCTGATGCAGAAATGAATAAAGCCCGACTATCGTCGGGCTTTGTGTTTGTTTGCCCGCCAACGCCAAGGCTTCGGCCGACGATGCAGAGGAGGAGGGATTCGAACCCCCGGACCCCGTGAAGGGTCTCCGGTTTTCAAGACCGGTGCAATAAACCGCTCTACCACTCCTCTGTAGGTTTTTTGCGGACTGCAAAACTAAGACTTTGTTTGGAATCGCAAAAATTGAAGAAAGATCCTGCCTCATTGGGTGCGGGATAGCTGAGGGACTGATTCTATCTTTGTACCCTCTCTCAGGGAGGGAAAATTTGCACCATGAATCGATTTGCTCTCATCGGACTTTTGCTCACTGCATTCTTCATCGAGGGCCAAGGACAGATCACCCGGTACGTTTTATGGATTACGCCCACAGGAAAGAACAACGTCATCATTGATGGTCTCGCCCTTGGAATAATGGCGCAGCCCGCCAGCCCGGAAGGATCACTGCGCATCAATGGAATTAATGTTGAAGTCTTGCCCCTTGCGGTCTTCACAATGCCAGGTTCCATGGTACTTACGATGCTAAATGTTCCAGAAGGTAATCTTTATGCAGAAGCACCTGAGCGTTCAAACTCAGTGATTCATGGCGTCAGCATTAGCGGCGGAATGTTTGAGCAAGTAGAAATGCACGGCCTTTCCCTGAATTTAATCAACTCCTATGTTGGATTTTCCTATGGTACAGAGATGTCCTTTGTGATGAACTCCAACTATTCATTTTCCGGGTCGCAACTATCCGGGTGGGGGAACCGGGCTGTTGAAGGACATGGACTGCAGTTTGGATTGTTTAATAGTTGTCAGTCGGGTCGTGTGGTCCAAATTGGTATGTTTAACAGGATTGGTAATCGCGTGCTACCCCTCATTAATTTTGACTTAAGAAAGAAGAGCGGCCGGGACAGACGGCAATCAAAAATGAAGCGCTGATTTTGATTGAATTAGCGTGAGCGACGCAAAGGAGAAACTGGATTGATTACTGCTCGCTAAAATCCGCAAAGATCTTCCGGATGTCCTTTCCCTCCGGAACCGGCTGGGATTCTCCGGGAAGCTTTAATGAAGCAACGGCGTCGCTGTTGATAATCCGGGCCAGGTCATCCCGGTCTAATTCAAATTCGGCGTTCCTCCGGTTGGACTTGAGTGCATACTTGCGGGCAAAGTAGTTGCCCTTCAGCTGCAGTTGATTGCGCAAATCCCGGTTCGTCTTGATCTGGTTTTGATATTCCTGGGCATTTTTTCCAATCACTTGGCCGGCCTCCAGCGAGTTGAGTGTAAGAACCGATGTTCCTCCAATCACAGTTACGGCCTTCGCCGGATCTGTTTCCAGAACGATGGGCGAAAGTCCGGTGATCGCACCAAGAGACGCCGTGAGGATCGTTCTGTTCTTCTTTCCCTTTCGTGCCCGCTTGTGTGAGCGTTCAAGCTGGTCGTTGGTCTGGTCCAGTAATTCGATGAGTTTGTACGCACTGGTCATGGAGTAGGTGTACTTTTGAACCAGCATCTTGTCTTTCTCCTCGACATTTTCCGTATCGACCACCGTTACACGGATTTTTCGCTGCACCCGGTTGTTGCTCTTGTCGATCGCAAAAAACGTAAACGCTGTTTCCTTTTTCTGTGTGATATCATCTACATAGCTGTACCCTGGATTCCAGGTAAATTCCCGTTGGGTAACAGAATTTTCCTTGAGAACTGATTTTGGAATCTGAATGTCGGAACTCACGAAATCTACTTGATCAATACTTTCCTCTCCGTTTGGGTCTGCGATGTATAACTTCAGGTAAACCACTTCATTCTCTTTTATAGTAAAGAGGCTGTCACCCGGAACGATGAATAGACTTGGGGGTAGGTCAAGTTGTGTCTGCTTAATCGTAATTCGGCAAACGGACTCCAACTTGGCTGGTTGATCCTGTACAATCACATCGATAGTCATTGGATTATTTTTCAATGCATTGAATTGGGTGCGGGAAGGGGACCAGGTTAGTTGGCCAAGCGAGGAAAGCGTTGCGGTTTCCGGCATGCTGGTTTCGCGAGGCTTCACAATCACCGGATCGCCGTCCGGGTCATATACATACACTGGACTTATCTGGTATGAATTGGACACGCCCTGCTTGACATAAAAAATTGGTAATTCCTCGACAACAGGCGGTCTATTCACATGGACCAGGGTAATATTTACCGGATGACGAAGCCTTTTGCCATCGGGGAGTGTTGCGTGAAAGATTACGCTGAGTTCCTTCTTACCCGTCAGCCGGTCAACCAGGTCATAAGAGGGGGTCCAGGAAAAATTTCCCGTGGAGTCCATGGCCATGCCGGGTGCGGATCCGCCTTCCAGCGAAAACTTTGAGCCTGAAATCGGTTCACGTAAACTGACCGCAAAGGAAATTATCTTTCCTTCCTCCACATGTTTCCATACAGACTCTTCCGGAAGCACCAATTGCTGCGCGCAGGTACTTGCCGCCAAAGTCAGCAGAAATAAAAGGAGTACCCTTTTCATGCAAGCGCAAAAATAGCGTATGTTTTGAATATGGGGGGCGTTGGAAGAAACCTTTCCTTTCCGTAAAATGGTCATGATTTGCTGGATAACAGGATCATGATTAAGCGCATTATTCATATGGCAACGAAAAAATCAAGCAAAGAAAAACCCAAGCCTAACTTCTTCGAGGACGTTTTTGAGGTCGTCAAACTGATTCCAAAAGGAAGGGTAACGAGCTACGGAGCCATTGCGCGTTATCTCGGAACAGGGATGAGTGCACGCATGGTTGGCTGGGCCATGAATGCGGCTCATGCCGAAAGGGGAGTCCACGCTCACCGGGTAGTCAACAGCCAGGGGTTGCTTACCGGGAAGCATCATTTCGGTTCGGCCTCGGCCATGGAAGACAGGCTTGCCAAAGAAGGCATAAAAGTGGTTAAGGATAAGGTGGTGGATTTTGAAAAGCGCTTGTGGGATCCTGCTAAGGAACTCGGATAGGCTATGCGACTGATACGGAGTGACGGGGTGGACTGGAGATAATCCATAAGCCAAGCATGGTGAGGGCTCCGTTAACCACCAGGATTTCATAACTGAATATATAGCCACCCAACCAGGCCACAGAATTTGCACTAATGCCAAAGGAGAGGACTGGTGCCAGTACACAAACCAGAGGCACAAGTTTGTCCCGGACAATTCGCCGGGTAAGCAGCCCGAATGAAAACAAACCCAACAACGGACCATAAGTGTATCCCGCCACATTGAGTACAGCATCAATCAAGGTTCGCTGATTCAGCTCCTTGAAGACGAGGATAATGATCAGAAACAGGATAGAGAAACCAACGTGAACTATATTTTTCTGACGCCGCTTCACTGCCTCCGGCTTTTCTTTGAAGTTGAGGAAATCGATGCAGAAGGAAGTAGTCAATGCCGCAAGAGCAGAATCGGCACTAGCATAGGATGAGGCAATAATTCCCAGGAGAAAGAAAATCCCAGCCATGGTACCAAATTCCCCAAGCGCGAGGCGTGGAAATAATTCGTCGCTGAATTCAGGCAAGGCGATCCCCTTCGTTGCACTATATACATAAAGTAAGGCTCCCAATGTTAGAAAAAGGAGATTGACAATGACAATTGAGGTCGTTAACCAGAACATGTTCTTCTGGGCCTCTTTCAGATTTCGGCATGTCAGATTCTTCTGCATCAAGTCCTGATCCAGGCCTGTCATGGCAATGGCAATAAATGCGCCACCGAAGAATTGTTTGGGAAAGAACAACGTACTGTTCGGATCATCGAAATAGAATACGCGGGAAAGATCACTGGCATACACCGTGTTGATCATTTCTCCCAACGATAGACCGAGGCGATCAGAAATGAGGTACACACAGATAATCACCGAGGATACGAGAAAGGTAGTTTGAAACGTATCTGTCCAGACGATGGTCTTAATGCCGCCCTTGAAAGTATAAATCCAGATCAGGAAAATGGTAATGATGACAGTGATATAAAAGGGAATGTTCCAGGCATCAAAAAGAAAAAGCTGAAGTACAGTCGCGGACAAACAGAGACGCAAAGAGGAGCCGATGGTTCGTGAAACCAGAAAGAAGAATGCTCCAGTTTTGTAAGACCATCGGTCGAACCGCTGCTCCAGGTAGGTATAGATCGAGACGAGGTTTAGCCGGTAGTAGAGCGGCATGAGTACGGTCATAATGACGGCGTAACCGATTATGTACCCCAGGACAACCTGGAAATAGGCGAAATTGGTTTTGCCTACATTGCCCGGGACCGAGACAAACGTAATTCCGGAAAGGGACGCTCCGATCATACCAAACGCCACCAGATACCACGGGGATGACCGGTTGGCTGTAAAGAATGTATCGGTCGTGGCCCCCTTTGAGGTAATGATCGAGATGAGGATCAGGACTGAGAAATAGATGACCATGATGGTCAGGACTAAATAGGGGCTCATGAATTGCGATTGAAAGGGACAAACTTGGTAAAATTATTTACTTTTGGAACCGTTGAGAGCAACAATTTGTAATTGCACCATGAGGAATGTGGAGAAAGGCGTGAAGCCACTGTATCAGGAAGAAACAACCGTCGAGCTGCTTGAGGAAGACATTGACGTAAAAGACCTCGTGGTGTTCAACGATGACTTCAATACGTTTGAGCATGTGACCAAGACCCTGGTACGGGTATGCAGACACCCGACGGAGCAGGCGGAACAATGCACATGGCTCATTCATTACAAAGGAAAGTGTGCGGTGAAGTCTGGTTCCTACGAGGAACTCAAGCCGCTGAAAGAAGGCATCTGTGAGGCGGGCATTGACGCGAAGATTTTATAGCGACTTTTGGATGAGACTCGGAGTGGCATTGCTTTTTCTGCTGTTCATCGGGTGTACAAACAAAAAGCCAGCTGAAGAACCCTGGGTAAATATTTGTTCCGACCTGACGTGGCTGGACTCCATAAAAGGGTCAATCGTTCAGAGCGGGTTGAATGGCGAGATTTACCTCAGCCACTATAAAGGAGCTCGTGTGTTTGAGATAAATGCCTGTTTGAGTTGCGCTGATTTTATTTCCACCGTGAATGATTGTGAAGGAAAAGTCCTTTGTGAGTTTGGCGGCATAGCTGGTATCAATACCTGTCCTGATTATTCGCCTGCCGATCGATTGCTGTACTGGAAAAATTGATATTACGACACTAAAAAAATGGAATACCCGTCGAAATTGATCGAAGAGGCTGTAAATGAAATCGCCCGACTACCAGGGATTGGAAAGAAAACCGCTTTGCGCCTCGTACTTCATTTAGTCAAAGAAAAGGAAGACAAGACGCGCGCCCTGACTGAAGCCCTGAGCCGGCTGCGGGCAAACATTAAGTTCTGCAAAATCTGCTATACCATTTCGGATGAAGAGGAGTGCGTCATTTGCCGAAGCAACCGGCGTGATCACAGCATGATCTGTATCGTGGAAGAAAGCAAGGACATGATGGCAATCGAAAACACATCCCAGTACACTGGGGTATACCATGTGCTGGGTGGAATCATTTCGCCGATCCACGGTATCGGCCCTTCCGAACTTACGATTGACTCATTGATAGCCCGTGTGGGATCGGCGAAGGGCGAGGTAAAAGAAGTCATTCTGGCCTTAAGTCCTACGATGGAGGGCGACACGACAGCATTCTACCTCCACCGGAGGCTAAAAGAGTTACCTGTGAAAATTACCTCCATAGCGCGTGGAATTCCCATGGGCGGGGATTTGGAATACGCGGACGAAATTACCCTTGGCCGGAGCATTACCGCCCGGATACTGTTCAACTGAGTTCGGTGAATCCCTGTTCGTACTTAGGATTTTAATACCGTTCTTTGTGGCCACGTAATTCAGAATATAAAAGCGTTTATGAATCATCTTTCAAAGCGGATTGAATCCATTGAAGAATCGGCCACCCTGGCGATGGCCAGCAAGGCAAGGGAATACAAAGCCAGAGGGATTGATGTGATCAACTTGAGCTTGGGTGAGCCTGATTTTAAGACCCCTCAACATATTTGTGAGGGAGCCAAGAAGGCAATTGACGAAGGAAAATATTTCACGTATCCCCCGGTTGCGGGCTATGCGGATCTTCGGGAAGCCATTGCGGCCAAGTATCAGAAGGACAACCATGTTCCCTATAAAGCGGAGAATATCATTGTCTCCAACGGCGCCAAACAGTCGATTGCCAATGTTATGTTTTCTTTGATCAACCCCGGCGATGAAGTGATTGTGTTTTCACCGTATTGGGTGAGCTATGAGGCGATCATTCGCCTGGCCGAGGGCACACCGGTTTTTGTTAAAGGAGGCATTGAGAACGAGTTCAAGGTATCTGCTGCGCAGGTGGAAAAAGCGATCACGCCAAAAACACGCGCGATCATTTTTTCTTCCCCGTGCAATCCAACGGGATCTGTTTTTTCCAGAAAGGAACTTGAGGCAATTGCCGGTGTCGTATTACAACACCCCGACCTCCTGATCATCGCTGACGAAATCTATGAGCACATTAATTTTACCGGCGATCAAACAAGTATCGCGTCGTTTCCGGGGATGTTCGACCGTACAATCACCGTGAATGGTTTTGCGAAAGGATATGCCATGACGGGCTGGAGGGTAGGATACATCGCAGCACCCAAATGGATCGCTGACGGTGCCAACAAGATGCAAGGCCAGCTAACCTCTGCCAACAGTTCGATTTCACAGCGAGCTGCTTTTGCTGCTATTACCGAAGACCTCACGCCGACGCTTAAAATGGTTGAGGAATACCGTAAGCGTCGTGAATTGGTCTACAAACTATTGAAAGAAATACCGGGCGTGAAAGCCAACTACCCGCAGGGAGCTTTCTATTTCTTCCCCGATGTCAGTTACTTCATCGGGAAATCAGACGGCGTGCACACCATAAAGAACGGTGAAGCCCTCTGTTTGTATTTGCTCGACAAAGCCCACGTTTCGCTCGTTCCGGGCGGAGCATTCGGGGACTCCAATTGCATCCGGATATCATATGCAGCTTCTGAGAAGGATCTGATCGAAGCACTGCGCCGGCTCAAAGAAACCCTGGCCGGCCTAAAAGAAACCCCTGCATCACATGCAATCGTGGCCTGAAATATTTTTGCGCTTTGAAAAGCTTCGTGTGCTCATCATAGGCGATGTCATGGTGGATTCGTATATCTGGGGCGTGGTGGAGCGGATTTCCCCTGAAGCACCCGTGCCGATTATTCAGGTGAAGACTCGCGACTATCGGTTGGGTGGCGCCGCCAACGTGGCACTGAATGTTTTGTCTTTAGGGGCAACGCCTGTGCTGTGTGCATTGGCTGCCGAGGATGAAAATGGCAAGCGACTCGTGCAACTGATGGATGAGAAAAGACTGACGCGGGAAGGCTTGGTGATGAGTGAGTCGCGCCCAACAACAGTAAAAACTCGAGTAATTGCCTCGCAGCAACACGTGTTGAGAATCGATCAGGAGTCTACTAGCGCTGCCACGGCAGTGGAGGAAAGCGAACTGTTCGGGCGAATTAAAAAACTTCTGCCTTCATGTGATGTGGTTATTTTCGAGGACTACGACAAAGGTGCCATTACGCCCAGTTTGATTGCGCAAACTGTGCTGTGGGCGAAGGAGAAAGGAATCCCCACGGTAGTGGATCCCAAGAAGCGAAATTTTCTTCATTATCGCGGGGTAACTCTTTTCAAGCCGAACGTGAAAGAACTCCGGGAGGGTCTTAAGATTGATCTGGATGGGAGTGATCCCCAATCAGTGAAGGAGGCAGTTAAGCTCGTGAAAGAGAAATTGGCGGTGGAAGGAGTCATGTTGACGATGTCAGAGCATGGCGTATTTATCGATTACCTGGGCGAGCAATTGACAGTTCCTGCTCATAAACGTGAAATTGCCGATGTGTCCGGTGCTGGAGATACCGTGGTCAGTATTGCTGCGCTGTGTGTGGCCCTGAAATTGCCCGCTCGCGATATTGCCGGGTTGTCAAATCTTGGCGGCGGATTGGTTTGTCAGCATGTGGGCGTTGTTCCCATTAACACCGAAGAGCTGCGAAAAGAGGCTTCTTCCTTGTAGGAAGCAAGAGTGAATTTGCCTTCCTGAAGAAAGGTGGTTAACTAATTTTACCTTTGGTTTCTCTAATCTTCTCTTCTAATTTATTGAAGAATTTAATGCGCTCCTTTTGTGCATTATGACTAATAAGCGTTGACTTGCTGATCAGGTTCTTCATAAAGGATTCGGTCAACCGGCAGAATGATTCCTGATTGGTGGTTAGAATATCAAAATTGTTTGCAATGATGTTAGTCACCCGCTTGTCTCCCATCTTAAAGAGAATGGTATTGTCGCCGATCAAGATTTCATTGTGATAGAGTTCAAACCTGCCCCCGTTCTGATCCGATGCGTCGGCTCCTTTTTTACCCATTTCGGCCTGCGTTCTCATGGTATCAACGAGGATCGAGCAATCATCACATAAACGAGTTCCATCCTCCGGGTTTTCAAACATTCCGCATTCAAAGGCAAATTCAATATTGCGAAGCATTATATTCAGTACTTCAACACTTACGATCTCGATGCTGGGAATCGCGGCGTATTCCTCCCAAATTTTCTGACCAATAGCAATCAGTTCGTTACCGATCAGTCCAGAATGGTATTTTCCTGAACTGAATTTTGTATCCTTCGCGAAGGCCTTCTTCCAAAAGTACATTTTGAACGCAGACAATTGAGGATACTGAAAGAAGTGAAAAGGCACAAGATCCTTTGCATTGTATATGAGCTCTTTTTCCTGGAATCCACCGAACATCTTGAGCTTGTCCAGAATGGATTGCAGCCACTTTTCAAAAGAGAAATTAGTTGCGTCAAGCGCTCGAATCTGGAATGTGACAATTTCTGAAGATGGAGAAAGAGCGTGATCAAGGGAGATCTTGAAGTGATCACACATTTTCTTCACCTCATCCAGCGACAGGATTGTTTCTCCCCGGATTCTTCGGTATGCGCTGTCCCGACTGATGTCCAATAGATCCGCCAGTTCATCAGCAAAAGAAATAGTGGGTGGCAGTTTACTGCGCACTTTTTCTAGAAAGGAGGACTGGATGCTTTCCTTTGGAGTCACTGGGTCAACTAAGGGTTAGGTAATTTAATAAAAATCAAGCGGTATTACAATTTTTTCTGAGTTGTTGGCAAGGCTGATTCAATTGCATTCTTCGCAAATAGCTTTAACTGCGATTGCCCATTTGATGATATGTGCAACAGGTAACTTGATAGGGACCTGGCTTTTGGGATTTATGCAAAAGGAATTTTCCTATTACGCAATGTTCGAAACAAGTTCAGGCCTACCCCAAGATACTTTCGGGTATACAAAACGCGAGTCCTATGAAAACCATCCAAAATTTGCCTCTGACCAAAAACCTCCATGGACGCCTGGCACTTGCTGCCTTCCTGATTATCATGTTTATCGCATCCTGGTTTCAGGAGGCCAAGGCTCAGGGGCCCGATCGATTTCAAAATGACCCACACTTTCCGGCCAGACACAACTTCAGTACGGGAATATATACAACATACCGCGGGAGTTCTGCTGCAGCACCCGTCCTTATTGGAGAGTTAAGCTATGGATTAAAAAATCGGTTTTCCCTCGGCCTCATAGCCGGGACTACCGGAACGCTTGCGCTGCTTGGGGTAAGAATGGCTGCCGGTATTTATCAAAAGGAGAATTTCAGACTCCTGTATCGCATGAGCATTATCTATTATCCGGGGCGTCATGGTACTTTTTTGTTTGACAACACAAACAAGGATGTAATGCCGTGGATATTGAGCATGGGGTTCCTTGATGCAGAGTGGAGAACAGGCAAAGGCGTTCGCTGGTCAATAGGAATGGGCTTGATTGAAACGCATTGCGTTGATGGAATGATGAATTTGCTAGGCCGTACGCCAGGTCCAGGAGAAGAAGCAGACCTGGAGTTTGAGGTGTTCAACACCATTCAGGGCAGTGTGGCAATCCCGCTTTCGAAGAGATTTACGCTACGGCCCGAAGCGATTGCGGCAATGAGCGGTGTGCAGTTTGTCTCCGGTGATGATCACAAAGTAACACCCTTGTACTTGTATTTGCACCTGGTGTATACGTTTTAGAACTCAAAGACAACGTTCCATGATCGGTAAACACATCGGACTATGAAAACGAAAACCTGGTTTTTCCTTTTTGGCTTATTCGTAACGCTGATTCGCGTTGCCCAGGCTCAAGAGATATATCAGATCAAGGTTATACTGAAAGACGGAAATCGTGTCTACGGATCATTTTTATACAGCAAGCAAGACTCGCTCTTTATGTTTGATCACCGAAATTCACGCCGAATTGATCTGGGGGTTTCCGAGATTCTGTCGATACGTGTTCGGGGCAGGAAAAAGGTCGCGAATGTTTTTATTGGGGCGGCTCTCGGCGCGGAAGCCGGAGCCATCCTTAAAATGGTATTGCAATCCCCTTTAAGCTACCAGGAATGCCATTTACTTGAACCAGAAATGGCTGGATTTGGAGACGTTGCTATGCTTGGGCTGTTTGTGGGCGGGGTAACAGGCGCTATCGCAAGTGAGTCCGGAGCGAAATTCAAGATCCATGGAGACAGGCTTCAGTTTGGATTATTTCTTGATTACATTTCCTATGCAAGCCAGCAAGTCAAAACCGCTACACTAGCGAGCGCAATAAACCACCATTGAGGCGAAACCAATAAAAGCAGCATGAACTACTCTTACTCAACCTAGGACATTGTATCCGGTCTCTAAAACAACCTGGTCTTATGACTAAACCGACCATCTATCTCATCATCCTGACGTTTCCTGCGCTTCAGGGACTTAGCCAGCGCTTGGTGCAAATCGTGAAGGGTACTGTGGTGGAGCAGGAAGCGCACTATCCGCTGGTTGGCGCGACAGTGATTTTGCTTGGGGATACAACAGAAGTGATTGGAACGGTTACGGATGTAGATGGAAATTTTCGGTTGGAAAAAGTGCCTGTAGGAAGGCGTAGCATCAAAGTATCCTATGTGGGGCACCTGGATGTGATCTTGAATAACATTATTGTTTCCTCATCCCGTGAAGTAATGCTTTCTGTGCAGATGGAAGAATCTGCTTTGGGGTTAGAGGAAGTAAGCATCGTTGCTTCGCGTGATGGTGATGTTGCGAATGACATGGCTTTGGTCAGTGCGCGCTCATTCACAATTGAAGAAACTGAGCGCTATGCAGGCAGTCGGGGCGATCCAGCGCGCATGGCATCCAACTTTGCGGGTGTTCAGGGTGCTGATGACTCCCGCAATGATATTGTGATTAGGGGCAATTCCCCTCAGGCTGTACTTTGGAGACTGGAGGGTATTAACATTCCCAATCCAAACCACTTCAGCATTGCAGGCACCGCTGGTGGACCCGTATCAATGATCAACAACAAGACCCTGTCAAATTCGGATTTTTACACGGGCGCTTTCCCCGCCGAGTTTGGTAATAGCACGGCGGGTGTGTTTGACCTAAAACTCCGAAACGGGAATAATGAAAAACATGAGTTTAGCGGGCAATTCGGTTTTCTGGGAATCGAAGCGTTTGCGGAGGGCCCTCTTTCAAAAAATAATAAGTCTTCCTATTTGTTCTCTTACCGCTACTCCACGCTCGCTGTCTTTAACAAATTAGGCATCGATATTGGGACCAGCGCCGTGCCACGCTATCAGGATATCGCATTCAAATTTAATTTTCCGCTAAAAAATAAAGGTGCGATCTCCATATTTGGTCTTGGAGGCGACAGCAATGTAGACATACTCGTGAGTGAACAAAAGGAACCTGATCGGGATATCTATGGCCAGAATGACAGGGATCAGCACTTCAGTTCTAAGTCGGGCGTGCTGGGCATATCTTACAAGTACCCTATCAATTCATCTAATTTTCTTTCGGCCACAATAGCCGCTTCGGGAGAGGTGATCAAGGATTATGATGAATTGGTTTACCGGCACCTGAATAGTGATAATAAGTATGTGGTAGATTCAACGCTCTTGATGCTTAACTACCAATTCAAGCAAAGCAAGATTTCAGGATCGTTTCTGTATTCTACGAAGGTAGCCGAAGGGAGCACGCTCAATTTTGGATTCAATTCTGATCTGTACTTTTTTCAATTCAACGATAGTGTGAGAAACGTAGATCCCGCGAGTCCGGATTACTACCAGTGGCGCACGCGCTGGGACAGTCAGGAACACAGTTTCTTAATCCAGCCCTTTGTTCAGTTAAAGTACAAAGTATCAGAAAAGCTGGATTTCATAGCAGGCCTCCATAGCCAATACTTTTCGCTAAGCAAAAGCCTCGTACTTATCGAACCCAGGGGTGGGTTAAGGTGGAGAATCAGCGACAAGGAGACACTCAATTTTGGAGTGGGGCTGCACAGTCAAATACAACCCACCTATCTCTACTTTTACGGACAAACCAATGATTTGAATGGGAATCCTGTGCCTCAAAATCTGGGAATGGATTTTACGAAGAGCATCCACTATGTTACCAGCTATGAGCGATTTCTGGCGAGCACAATCCGATTGAAAGGGGAAATTTACTATCAGGAGGTATTCAATGTTCCAGTGGAAAAAGTTTCCTCTTCCTTTTCTTTGGTGAATACGGGTGCTGGTTTCTCCCGATTCTTCCCAGGCGCCCTGATGAATACGGGTACTGGAAAAAATTACGGAGCTGAAGTGACGATTGAGAAATTTTTCAGCAGGGGATACCTGTTTCTCATCACGGGTTCCTTGTTTGAATCCAAGTATCAGGGTAGTGATCGAATTGTACGCGACACAGACTTCAATGGAAATTATATATTCAATGCATTGTTCACCAAAGAATGGTCTTTGAAGGGCCGCAACTCGATTTCCATTGGAGGGAAGGTTACAACAGCAGGTGGCCGCAGGTACGGTCCAGTGGATGAAGCGGCCTCAGAACAAGCGAAGGACGTTGTGTATGTAGATGCTACCTGAAACTCCTTGCAATTTGATCCTTATTTCAGGGCGGACCTTCGCATCAGTTATAGAATCAACAGGCCCAAAGTAAGCCATGAAATAGCTGTGGATTTGGTGAATATTTTTGGGACAAAAAATGTATTAAAACTGACGTATTCGCCTAATGACCTTGATCCTTCGGCAAGCCCTGTAAGAGTAGAATACCAATTGGGTTTTTTGCCCCTCTTTTATTATCGCATCGATTTTTAATCCATCCACGGATTCCTTTTAGTGGCACCTGAATCCACTGGGAAATTCCCTAATTGGTGTTTGCGGATGTCCTCCTGGTAGCCCATGACATGTTGGTTGTTTTTGGATATTCTCCATATGACCAGATTAGGCGGTAACACCTTGTATTGAATTCCGCCATGAAGAGTTGCGCCTTTTGCGAATTGTGCATCATGGACCCCATCTCGGGAACGCTTTGGGATTTTGTGCAAAAGGCCGAATTCTAGCCTGATTTTGAACAATTTCTTGCAATTCTTTCCCAGGCGCCTGGCAAAGAATCGAGTTTGCCGCCCCCTTTCCTAGCCAACCTTTCGGTCGTGAAACAAAAAAACACGGCCATGAAAGCAAGAATTGAAAATCAAAAATTTGCAGGAGTTCTGATTCAGACTGTTATCAGATTCTTGGCAGTAGCAATCATTGGATCTCAATTCAGCTGTGCTCCACTTTCATCGGATCTCCAGAGCGCAAGGTTAGTTGGAAAGCGGAGAATAGAAATCACCCCTGGATACTCCACCGCACAATTTGCTGAGGAGAAGAAACCAGCAGACGAGAAGCGGTCTCAGGAAACCTCTGGAAAGCTTATTGGCGTCCAGGTTGCCTACGGATTGTCTAATAAAGTAGATATCCGGGTACGTGTTGAACATTTCCAATTCAGGGAATTTTCAGCTAATGTATTTTCCATCGGCCCAAAGGTCAGTCTCGTCAAGGACCGTGTTGCACTGTATCTGCCCGTTTGGTTTGTCGATTTCAAGCCAGCTCAATTGCAGCCTACACTTTTGGTGACCTTCCCGATTATCAAGAATAAGATTGAATTCAACCCATCCGTGAAGGGCATCTTTTCTGTTGGTGGCTATGACCCCTCTAGGGATTCATGGTTGCCGTCAATGGCGGGCTGGGGATTAGTACGGATCTGTCCAAATGGGCCATTCGCCCTGAGTACAGCCTGGTCCAGGACATCAGCAAGGGTTCCATGTATCGGAGTTTTAGCATAGGTCTGAGTTTGAATTTGTCTCTTTTGTCCAAACGATAGGGACGATGAGAAGAAGTAATATTCTTAAACATCTATAAAAAAATACATCCAATGAAACCCATAACCAATTTTCCAGTTCGCAACCTTATCGAAAAAATAATGTTAGCGCTCTTCCTGGTTCTCATGCTGCTGATTCTGGCAATTGAAAATGCTGCAGCCCAAAACGAAACCAAAAATGTAAAGGTGCCCCATGGTCAAGGGGTTCCGACAGCGGGTACGGATAGCACAAGACTTGTCCAGGTGGAGACCATCGACGGCAATAAATATCTCGGCTATATTCTCACGGAGGACAGGGAGGCGATTCGGTTGAAGAATGAGAAGCTCGGCGTGCTTACTTTGTACCGAAAGGAGATTGTCAGAATAACTCAGATTGAGGCCGGGCAGATGAAGGAAGGAGTTTACTGGTTCGACAACCCGCAGGCCACGCGCCACTTTTGGGCGCCCAATGGTTATGGCCTGAAGAAGGGAGAGGCGTATTATCAGAATGTCTGGGTTTTGCTCAACCAGGTAACCGTCGGGGTAACTAATAATTTCTCTTTGGGTGCAGGGCTTTTTCCAGGGTTTCTGTTTGGTGGTGCGCCTACCCCCGTGTGGATCACGCCAAAGTTTTCGATCCCGGTTACTAAGGACAGGTTTAATCTTGGTGTTGGCGGACTAATTGGCACGTCGTCACTCAGCGAAAAGGGTTCAGGATTCGGAATTATCTATGGGATGACTACGTTCGGTGGGCGTTATACAAATTGTTCGTTCGGTCTGGGCTACGGATATTCAAATGGCAAACTGAATTCAAGCCCCATGATAAGCTTCAGTGCTATTGTTCGCGTCAGCGCCCGCGGGTATTTTCTGACGGAGAACTATTTTCTGGGAAGCGATTCCAAAACAATATTGCTATCCCTTGGGGGAAGGAGGATTGTCAACAGAACAGGGATTGATTTCGGTTTATTCATTCCGATTTCTTCCGGCATGGGGAGCCTGGTTGCCATCCCCTGGCTGGGGTTGACTGCACCGCTTCATAAAAAATAAGATAAATCTACGGAGCACTTGCAAGATGTTTTCTTTATGAGGGTTTTGCAATTTACACACTACATAATTCCCGTTACCCTTTATGATTGGGGGCTATGTTGAATCGCGTGCACAGCGGTACAATCTCGAACACATCGATGTTAAGTTGACTAGTGAGTGCTGATTTCCGATCAGTTGGTTGACCTTACCACCGATTCACTCATCATCCTTGACAAGAAAAAGCCACTAGTTGGCTGTGTTGCGTCAATCGCACTAATACTTCTCAAATTGCTTATCCAGTGGCCCATTCCGCTCCAGGTCTGCGATAATTTTGGCATCCAATGGGCTATCCTTGATCACGTTGTATTCACTCCAAAACTTCTTGTTGTAGGGCTGATCCTGATATTGCAGGCCATAGCGTCTCATTTTTGACGTGACGGGAATGCGTTCGTTGGTGTGTGGGAATACCTGGTTGATTACAAGATGCTGCGCCAGTTCCGTTTCAAACTTGAGGCTATCGGTAGTGATGTCGTACCAATTAATCTTGGACAGCACTTCTATGTAGCTCAAGTACAACTTACCCTGGTAGTACTTGTAGTCAATCGTCTTTTTGAGGCCAACAAACTTGCTGATGAGTCCCCTTTTTTTGTTGATGGGTTGAACCGCATCCTGTTCATATTCCATCCGAAGAATGCCAAATGTCTTCTGATCGATGAACAGGGTGAGTCGAAAATCTTCACGATGTGAGATGACAAATACGTCCTGGCCATCGTACACGGTGTTCTTCCCTCGTTTGAGGCTTTCAAAAAAGATTTCTTCTACCGGGAATTGGCGATAGCGGATGTTATTGTGAAGCAGAACCTCTTCAAGGAGATTGTCTTCATCGAAATAAGCGGTAAACCGGTTGCTGTATCCGATGCTCCGCCGGACCTCGAGCAGTTGGACCCTCTCGCGCAACTTGAATTTATTGCGGGGCTCACGGAAATCCTCATCATACACTTTTATTGCTGCTTCAAGCAGAGAGACATAGGTGTTACCAATTTTTTTCAGGTCACGGTAAAAGCCATCAACCAGATAGGGTTTAGTGGGATGGTTTCCCTCCATCCGCCTAAGCGCAATTCGGAAGATATCTCCTCCCGACAGGGTATCCGAAATGATTAATGTATTGAGAACCGTCGAGGATTTGGCCAACAAGAGTTCAGACGGGGCTGTTTGCAGCAGAACAGATGCAGGAGTTTCGTAATTGGCATAGCCAAGCATGCTGATCACGAATGTTTCGTTTGCGAGGCTATCGGGGAAGTGAAAATCAAACTCACCCAATAGGTTGGTGACTGTTCCGATGGCCTTTCCTTTCAGCCCAACGGATGCATAGGGAAGTGGCTCCTTTGTCTCATTATCAAGTGCTTTGGCCGAAATGGTGACCATTTGCCCGTACCCTTCGAAATTCAATAATAAGAGGACCCCTATAAGAATCGAACAGCGCATGTCGTTATTTTGAATGCAGACCGGCTAAAGTTAATGGTTTAGCAGAACTACTGGGTGAGCAATTCATCGATAATATCGACGCTTTATCTGCACATTTGACCATCCGGCACCAATTCCATGCTTATCCATAAATTTATACTGGAGTTTACATTTTCCGATGAAGCTGATTCCACACATGCGATGGCTTAACAACATTCCCAAGATTTGGAAACGAGCCTATGTGCTGATGTGTCTATGGTATGCGGTCAATTTTGCGATCAGCACTTTTTTTGAATGGAAATTGAAACGACCCTTCAGCTATGTGCTCTGGAATGGGCTCTATCTCTGGGAAGCATTGTGTGTCCTGATTATTCTTATTTTTCTGTATTCCCAGTGGTTATTTAAGTTTCGGGCTGTCATCCAGATTATTGGTCATTCGCTGGGTATCGGCACATTCTTTTTGGTGATGGGAACCCTTTCCTACTACTTCACCGATTACATGGACGGCCTGGTGTATTTCGACAACTGGAAAGAGTTTATGGTGGATTTGCTGAATTGGGAAGCCCTCCGTTTTTATGACCAGTACATTATTACCGTGGGTGTCTATTATGTCATCTCGTATTTCCAAGGGCTTGAAAAAGAAGAGAAGGAAAAGACAGAGCTAATTCTGAAGAATAAGGAAATGCAGATCTCCCTGCTGAAATCTCAAATCAATCCGCACTTTCTATTCAATACGCTAAATTCAATTTCCACACTCATCCATTCCAGCAAAGAGCAGGCGAGAAAAGTGATCACCCAATTGTCCGACATTTTCCGCTATGCGTTGGATTCACACACTGGCAAAATGGTAAAGCTCGTTGAGGAGGTCGACTTCATTGAGAGCTACATACGAATTCAGCAAGTTCGGTTTGGTGACCGCCTGAAATTTGAAAAAAATATTGACGATGCCTGCCTGGGGCTGAGTATCCCCCCCATGATCTTGCAGCCCCTTGTAGAGAATGCTGTCAAGTACGGCATAGGCCCCAAGGAAGAGGGGGGAACCATCAACTTGGTAATTCGTTATCAGTCAGGCGGCGTCTATTTCGAGGTTAGTGACAATGGCCTTGGCATTCATGCTAAAAAGGTTTTAGACGGAAGTGCCGGAGGAGTAGGAATGAAGAATACTGACATGCGACTCATAAATTATTATGGACCGGCGGCGAGCCTGTCTGTGAAAGCATCCCCTTCGGGCTATTCAGTAAGTTTTAGCATTCCGGTCCTTGCCTCCCTTGAGAAAACCGGTGGCGCCCCGCAATCCACAGAAAACCAACTGATATGAAGACCACGTGCTTGATCGTTGACGATGAAAAATTGGCCAGAGAGCTACTCCGGGAATACCTGGAAGGCTTTCCGGAAATTGAAATTATTGGAGAATGTGCGAAGGGGAATGAGGCGGTTGAGCAGATCAACAAGCAAAAACCCGATATGCTCTTCCTGGATGTGCAAATGCCTGGCATGAATGGATTTGATGTGCTTGAAGAAATTGATCATGAGCCCTACGTTATTTTTACCACCGCCTATGACCAATATGCCATCAAGGCTTTTGAAAAAAATGCCGTGGACTACTTACTCAAGCCACTGGATGAAGAGCGGTTCCGCGCGGCGGTGAACCGGGCGCTGAAGCGCCAAACTGCCGAGAAGGGAAGTATGGAAGATTTGTTGCGCAGCATCAAATCCGACAGCCGCAACTTTGAATCACACATATTCGTTCAGAAATCAGAAAAATTATTCAACCTGGCTGTCGAGGAAATTGTTTATCTCGAGGCGTCGGGCGATTACACCATCATCACGACCAAGAGTGATCAGTTTGTCAGTTCTTCTGGAATTGGAAAACTGGAGGAACTCATGGATCCGGACATATTCATCCGAGTCCACCGCTCCACCATCATAAATCTTAACTGCCTGAAGGAAATCGAACGACATTTCAATGGAGGCATGGTTGTGAAAATGCTAAGCGGAAAAAGTTTTCCAGTAAGCCGTACGTACGCGAAACTAATCCGGAAGAAGGTGGTGTAGGTCCGGAGGGCTATTTATCTAAATTAGAACTCCAGCTTCACCCAGACCTTAGTGAGCAGCTGGATTCCATTGTGTGACGAAGGTGCCCACGCGGGGCCGGTCTTGATTAGCCGGATCACCTCTTCATCACAGCCATAGCCGAGACCCTTGACCGTCGCAAACCCGGTCAAGGTCCCCGTCGGGGTAACGTTGAATTCAATAGTCACTTTGCCACCGACTTTTGCAGCCAGAGCCGCTTTCGGAACCTGACGATTGCTTTCCAGGTACCGACAATACTCCGCAATGCCGCCGAAAGGGACCGCAAGTGTGAAGCGAGAACCTGCTACGTTGGTCTCCGGCCGCAGAATCACCACTTCACTGCGCATTGTTGCATCATCTTTCAATTCTACATCGAGCGCACTCCTGTCGCCGGTGCTGACCACGAGTGTCTCCAGACCGTTGAACGAATATTGCAGCACGGAATTTTGAGGAGCTACCTGAATGGAATATTTTCCCTCGAAGTTGGTTTGTGTTGTCGTGTTGGTCTCTTTATCGGTTACCGAAGCGCCCGGCAATGGAATACCGTCTTCCGCCTCCGTCACCTGACCGGTGATCGTTTGTTTTCCGGCCGAGGATCGTTTGGCTCGAATTGCCTCTTGAGGCACAGCCTCCGTCTTCTGATCCGCCGATTCATCCGCTTTGGATTTCGTTGATTCTGCCGCTTCTTTTATTTCTGCATCGGCTGCGGCAGGTACCGTCATCACTGTTATTTCTGGCTCTGTCGCCTGAACGGTCTGAGGTTGAGAAAGGGCACCAGCGCCGGAGACGGGTGCCGCCGATGTGGACGCTTGCTCAACTGGTTTTATATCCAGCGCGGGCTGTTGTTTTTCTGCTTCAGTTGATACGGTTGGAGCCTTTGGTTCAGCCAATGTCAGGAGGTTTTTCGCTGAGTCCCGTACGGCATGTGCAGTCGAATCCGCGCTCTTCAATGCCAGCCGGTCAGCTTCGGTCGGCGTATTTCGATAAGCCAAATATCCCACCGTGGTAAAAAGCAAGATTCCTGCTGCAATGCGGAGTGGCATCTTCCAGTCCAAGGATCGGCGCCGATTTATTTTCCGTGACAACGATTCGACATCCGCGGAAAATTCTTCAGGACCAAGTTCTTCTGCGCCCTCCAGCGCATCCGAAAGAAACGGGTCGCTCAATGCTTTTTTCTCAAAAGCATTTCGCTCCTTCTCACTCATCTCATTGTTTTGATACCGGGTAATATCGTCGTTGTCTTCAGCCATTTCCTTCCATGCAGTTCTTTAGATTGCGCTTTCCATTTTGAATATAACTCTTCACCTGCTTCTGGTCAAAGCCGGTAACCACTGAAATCTCCTTGTAGCATTTCTCTTCCAGATAGAACAAAGTGACACACTGCTGCTGCTCGTTCGCCAGCGTTTTCAGACATTTTTCCAATTTTTCATTATCCCGTTGCAGCAGGATCTCTTCTTCCGGATGCATGGATTGTCCATTTTCCATAAACACAAGAGACAAATCTTCAGTCATTCGACCTTTTTGCGAACGGAGATGCATCAGGCAATGGTTCTTGGCATTAACATATACCCAATTGCGAAAATTTTCAACGTTGTGCTGCAACAGGCTGGAAATGAGCTTTTCGTGAATCTGCATAACGGCATCCTGGGCCTCATCCCGGTTCTTGAGGTATTTGAGGCAGACGCCGTACACCATGGAGACATAACGCATATACAGTGCGCTGAGCCACTCAAGCCTTTGGTCGTTCCGGTAGAGCCGAATCAACTCCTCATCTGTCTTATCGCTGTCTGCTCTTCTCAAAAACACAGCTCAAGGTAATTTTTTTGAATGTCTTAAGGAAAAGGGCTATTCACCTCCGAACTGAATTTATCGGGTTGTTCAAAACGGCGGGGCTGATTGGCCGGTGATAGCCCCGCTGCGAACCCTGTTGTTCCGGGCAGAGTTCCCTGATTTTTCAACACAAAAAGTGAATTCAATTCTTTCTCGTTAATTTTAGGCAATGATCAAGATAAGCGGGGTAATCATTACCTATAACGAAGAGCAAAATATTGCTCGTTGTATTGATTCACTGCGACCCGTTGTTGATGAGATTGTCGTTGTCGACTCCTACTCAACGGATAAAACCAAAGAAATCTGTCTTGCCAAGGGGACCCGTTTTGTTGAGCATGCATTTCGCACGCACATCGATCAAAAGAACTTTGCGGTCACGCAAACAGCTTTTGAGCATGTATTATCCTTGGATGCTGATGAGTACTTGTCGGATGAGTTGATTCAGTCTATCCTGGTTGTTAAGAGTGACTGGACTGCTGGGGCGTACCGGATGAATCGCCTATCCAGTTATGGCAGTAAATGGATTAAGCACGGCTCCTGGTACCCTGATCGAAAGATCCGATTGTGGAGCAAAGAGGTTGGCCATTGGGGTGGTGAAAACCCCCACGACCGGATCGTGCTGAACCGCGGGGTTCAGGTGATCCATCTGGATGGTGATATTTTACATCGGGCCTATAAAGACTCTCGGGAGACTCTCGAAAAGATCCAACGTTATTCGGACATTTTTGCATTTGAAAATGTCGGACAAAAATCCAGTTCGCTAGCGAAGATACTGGGTCACACGACCTTTGCGTTTACCAAAAGTTATTTCATTAAGCGAGGATTTCTGGATGGATTTGAAGGGCTTATGGTGGCCCGGGCTGAGGCCAACCATGTGTTTTACAAGTATGCTAAACTGTTTGAGGCCAATAAGCGGATAGCGATCGGCAAGCGAATTATTATCAGTCGAACGGACAATCTTGGAGATGTTATTCTGACCTTTCCGCTTCTGGGATACTTGAAGGCAATCATGCCGGATGTGCGAATCTACTTCATAGGCAAACGGTACACCCACGAGGTCATTGACAGGTGTATTCACGTTGACAAATTTCTTGACCGCGAAGAGCTGTTGAAAGATCCGGAGAAGCTTCGTGCGATTCAAGCTGATTCGATTTTGTTCATTTATCCGGATCGTCAGCTGGCCAAGCTGGCCCTGAAAGTAGGCATCACCAAACGCGTGGCCACAGCGCACCGCTGGTTCAATTGGATGTATTGTAATTATCGTGTGGATTTTAGCAGACTTCGGTCGCGAGCTCACGAAAGCCAGCTCAATTTCAAATTGCTTTCTCCTTTCAAGATTTATTGGGATTTCGATTTGAAGGAAATGTCCAAATTTTATGGCCTGGTTCCCGCCCTTCAAAGCCAAAGCGCGTACTTGAGCTCAGAACATCAGAACCTGATCATCCACCCAAAGTCAAAAGGGAGCGCACGGGAATGGCACCTGGAGAATTATTACGAACTGGCCAAATCCCTGTCCGCTGACAAGTACAGAATATTTGTCACAGGCCTGAAAGAAGAGGGAGAAGCGATGCGCAAGGAAAAACCAGCGCTATTTGAACTAGCGCATGTTACCGACATGACAGGCAAATTGAGTTTAGATCAGCTGATGTCGTTCATTGACCAAGCAGATGGCCTGATCGCGTGCAGCACAGGCGTTTTGCACCTAGCGGCGGCATTGGGCACCTATTCGTTGGGACTGTATTCTCCTATGAAGCCTATTCATCCGGGTCGTTGGATGCCTATCGGAAAGAAGGCCAACTACCTGGTCATTAATAAGAAGTGCAGTGACTGCAAGCGCAGCAAGGAGTGCAGGTGTGTCAACGAGATAACACCTGGTCAGGTAGTACAGCGCCTGCAACAAGATAATTCGGTATCGCAAACCAGCAGCCGGTATGCCGAACGCTGAGACCGCGCGAATTATCATTGATGGTTCTCCGCTGCGATATCTCTATACTGGCCTGGGCCAATTTTCGTATCACCTCCTTCGGGAGTTGAGCCTGCTTCCCTACCCTGAAGCACGCCTGTTTGCCCTCGTTCATCCAGACTATGCGCATCTGGTCCCCACGGGTATTTTCCTTGAGCCTGCTTCCTGGCTGCGGAGGCATGCTCCACCTCAAATTCAACGTCACTTGTTTGCTCCATGCAATGTGTGGCACATGACGACAGAGAATACAAAGCTTGTCGGTACCCCCACGGGTGCACATATTGTCTTAACCATTCATGGTCTGCACTTCCTAGATGAGAAAAACAAAGCGGATGCAGACCGAGAATTGAAAAAGGTTCAATGCCTTGTGGATCGGGCTACGGTCATAGTGACTGTATCAAAATTCACAGCTGACCTCGTACGAGAGAAATTGAATACCGGGGACAAAGAAATCCGGATTATTCCAAACGGTATTTCCAGAGCGATAGGTACTCCGGCCGTTCCTTCATGGGCACCCACCGGCAGATTTTTATTTTCCATTGGCACTTTTTTTGAACGGAAGAATTTCCATGTACTGATCCCCATGATGAAGTTTCTTCCCGAGTTTACTTTGGTTCTTGCAGGCGACACCCGCGGCGGATACGGCAAGCAAATCAAAGATCAGATACGCGCAGAAGGAATGGAAGACCACATACTATTGCCTGGTGAAGTGACAGAATCCGTGAAACAATGGCTCTATCAACAAGGCGAAGCTCTTTTTTTCCCATCTATGTCGGAAGGATTTGGCATTCCCCTTATCGAAGCCTTCCAGCAAGGCAAACCCGTCTTCTGTGGCCGGTTTGGAAGTCTTCCTGAGATAGGAGCGGATCATGCTTATTTTTGGAATGATTTTGAACCGGAGCACATGGCTGCAAAAGTGAGGGAAAAACTATTGCTGGAGCCCAAGGTTGACAAGTCGCAGCGGGTAACGTATGCGGATCAGTTTTCCTGGAGCTCCACGGCACGGGCATACCAAAAAATTTACAGAAGTTTGATGTGAATAGAAAACTGTTCTGTTCGTTAACCGACCATACCTGATCACCTATGAACGTCTGCGGCTTTACAATAATCCGAAATGCCGTGAAGTTGGACTACCCCATTGTCGAGGCCATTCGCTCGATTCTGCCGTTGTGCGATAAAGTTATTGTGGCAGTGGGCAAGTCGGACGACAACACAATGCAAATTGTGCGCGCAATTGATCCGGATAAAATCCAGATTATTGAAACGGTTTGGGATGACAATCAGCGGGCTGGGGGGCATGTACTGGCCTTGGAAACCGACAAGGCCTTTGCTGCTATTTCAGCCGATGTGGACTGGTGCTTTTATATCCAGGCAGATGAGGTGCTTCACGAAAAGTACCACGCGGCTGTGCGGGATGCGATGCAGAAAAATCTGGATGACCAAACAGTAGATGGTTTGTTATTTCAATACAAGCATTTCTATGGTTCCTTTGATTATGTCGGCGCCTCATGGAAATGGTATCGGCGCGAGGTCCGGATTGTGCGCAATGACAAGCGAATATTTTCCTATCGGGATGCCCAGGGATTTCGAATGAGTCCGAATGAAAAATTAAGGGTAAGGTTAATTGATGCAGAGATATTTCACTATGGCTGGGTACGTGAACCCAAGGCGATGCGTCGAAAACAAGAAGCCTTTAGTCAGCTTTACCACGATGACCAATGGATCAAGGAGCACATTCCCAAAGAGGAGGAGTTTGATTATAGCCAGATCGATTCCCTGGAACAATTTACCGGAACCCATCCAAAGGTGATGGAAGACCGCATCCGAAGACTGAATTGGAATTTTGATTATGACCTTTCAAAGAATACACTCACCATGCGGGAGAAATTGAAGCAGTTAGCTAGCCGGTTGCTCGGATATCGTGTGGGGGAATACAAAAACTACAAACTGTTGTAAATAGTCCTTTCATCCTTTGCCCTTTTGGCTAATTTTGAAGGAATGGAGGAAGGCGAGCGACAACATTACACGGAGGCTGAAAAGCAGGAGATCTTTGATCGCGAATTTCTTCCGCACATCAACGCCATGTACAATTTCGGGTATCGCCTGACGCTGGAGCGAGATGATGCCAAGGACCTTGTCCAGGACACCTATTTCAAAGCGTTTCGATTCATAGAATCATTCCAAAGAGGAACTAACGCGAAAGCCTGGTTGTTCCGCATTCTGAAAAACAGTTTCATCAATGACTACCGGAAGAAGACCAAGGAGCCAACTAAGGTTGATTACCAGGAAGTCGAGTCGTACTACAATTCGGAAGATGTTGACCGGCAGATCACGCCGGATTTGCGGGTAGACGCGCTGAAAGACATGATTGGGGACGAGATCTCCAATGCACTGAATGCGCTGGATGTGGATTTTCGTACCGTAATTATCTTATGCGACCTGGAAGGTTTCAAATATGAGGAGATGGCAAAAATTCTGGACATCCCCATCGGGACGGTTCGCAGCCGGTTGCATCGGGCCCGTCAGTTGTTGAAAGAAAAATTGAGCCTATACGCAAAGTCTATGGGGTACAAAAATACAGAGCTATGAGCGAACCGATAAATCCTTTCACATCAAGTACCGGCAAACGGGTCACTTGCATGGAGATGCTGCAACTTATCCTGGATGGGCAGGTCACACATGAGCAACGGGAATACTTTAAGGCCCACATGGAGAGCTGCATGCCCTGCTTTAAGTCGCATCAGGTGGATATGGCAATCAAACAATTGGTAAAGGATCGATGCTGCGGTGAAGACGCACCGGGAGAGTTGATCCTTCAGATACGGGCACAGATCACTCAAAAGAACGCATAGATGGCGGGTAAGGCCCTGATTTTTTCTGCTCCCTCCGGTTCTGGGAAAACAACGCTTGTCCGGCACCTCCTCGAAAACAATCCGACTTTGGGATTTTCTATTTCGGCTGCCACACGGGACAAGCGTGGGCGCACCGAAGCTGATGGAATGGATTACTACTTCCTGACGCCGGAGGAGTTCAAAGAGAAAATTGATCAAAATGAGTTTATCGAGTGGGAGGAAGTATACGCGGGCAATTTTTACGGCACGCTTAAATCAGAAATTGAAAGAGTGTGGCGGCTCGGAAAAGATGTTGTATTTGATGTGGATGTGAAGGGGGGAATTAGTCTGAAGAATTATTTTGGCAGCAAGGCGCTCGCCATTTTTGTAAAGGTGCCTTCCCTTGACGAGCTGGGCCAGCGGCTGAAAAAGCGAAGCACAGAATCGCCTGATAGCCTTTCTCAACGACTGTTCAAAGCAAAATTTGAAATGACTTTTCAGGACAAGTTTGATGTTGTCCTCCTGAATGAAGACCTGAAGAAATCGTGTTCGGAAGCTCAACGGCTGTACGACGATTTCCGCAAGAAGTAGCCAACCATTACCCAAGTGCCTTTGGAAACTGCGATACAAAAGATTGGACTTTTCTTTGGCTCGTTTAATCCCATTCACTGCGGGCACCTCATTATCGCCAACATTATGGCGGAGAATACGGACCTTCAAAAGGTATGGTTTGTGGTATCTCCTCAAAACCCGTTTAAGCCATCCAAGAGTCTCCTTCACGAGTTTGATCGCTATGATATGGTCAAGGCTGCTATCGCCGGCAATTACAAGCTCGAAGCCTCCGACGTAGAATTCCATCTGCCCAAGCCAAGTTATACCATAGACACGTTGACCGTTCTGGCTGAGCAACACCCGAGTAAGCAATTCGTAGTCATCATTGGGCAAGACAACCTGGAGAACTTTGAAAAGTGGAAGAACCACCACCAAATCTTGGATCTCTACGGTTTGTATATTTATCCGCGACCCGGTGTAACAGATTCCCCGATTCTTCGTCATGGTAACGTGCGCGTGGTTCCTGCCCCCTTATTAGACATTTCTGCCACCTTTATTCGTCAAAGCTTGCACGACGGGAAGTCTGTTCGCTATCTGGTGCCGGAATCTGTTGAAGAACTCATCCGTATTCGCAACTATTACAAGTAATTTCACCCCGCTGGCAACCCCCATGATCAACTTTTCGTCTTGGAGAAGAGTGAAAATCCTTCTGTTGATAATTGGCGCCCTGTCTGGGTCAGCTGTAGCTTTTGCCGGTGGCGTTCGCGGAACGATCAAGGGCAACGATGGCGCACCGCTGGCGTTCGCCACTATATACGTCCGGCAGACCGAATCTGGCGCCGTTAGTGACCCGGATGGAAAGTATGAAATCACCTTGTCCCCAGGCCATTATGACCTAGTTTTTCATTACCTCGGATTTGAGACGTATAGCATAGCCATTGAAGTTGTCAACGCCTTTGTCTCCCTGGACGTTGTGATGAAAGCTCAAGTTATTCAACTTCAGGCAGTAACTGTTGTTGCCGGGAAGGAAGACCCTGCCTACACCATCATGCGTAAGGCAATTGCAAAAGCAAAGTATCACACCCAGCAGATCGACAAGTATACCGCCAAGGTGTACATCAAGGGAAAAGGGCAGCTGAAAGATTATCCCTGGTTGGCAAAAAAGGCATTGGAGAAGGAGGGGATTACCAAGGACCGCGTGTTTATCCAGGAGTCTGTAAGCGAAATCACCTTTACGCGTCCTAATAAATTTGATGAGAAGGTGATCGCCGTGTATACCAATGGAAACAACCGCAATACATCTCCAAATGAATATGTCTTTGGTAGCCTATACGAACCTGAAATTGCTGAAACCGTTTCTCCGCTTTCACCCAAGGCATTCTCCTATTACCAGTTTACGTACGAGGGCACGTTTAAAGACCGGACCTACTACATCAGCAAGATCAAAGTCACTCCCAGATCAAAAGGGGACAACGTATTTGATGGAACGATCTATATCGTTGAAGACTGGTGGAGTATCCACAGTACGGAGTTAAATGTGACTAAATTGGGCATCAAGTTTCATGTCAAACAGATTTATAACCCCATCGAGGATAAGGCCTGGCTACCAGTCTCCCAACAGTTTCAAATTGAAGGGCGGATTTTTGGTTTTGAATTCGTGGCGGATTACCTGGCCACCGTTAGAGACTACAAGATCACACTCAATCCGGCGCTTCCTCTTGAAATGACTGTTATTGATGAAACGGTTGAAAAAGAGCAGGCCAAGCAGGTTGAAAAAAAATACAGCAAGAAGGGACAGCAACTGCAACAGCGCATGGAAGCCGGGAAGGAAGTAACGCGCAAGGAATTGAATCAAATGGTAAGGGAGTACGAGAAGTCCGAGCGTAAAGAAATGAAGGCACCCGAAGTTATACAGGAAACAACATTTAAGGTCGATAAACTGGCATACAAGAAGGACTCCGTTTTTTGGGCAGAAATGCGTCCGGTAAAACTTACCAAGGAAGAAGTCAGGGGCTACAAGGTAAACGACAGTATTTCTGCAGTTCAGAAGCGCAGAAATGAAGGGGACTCTCTAAAACCCTCCAAGAGCAAGGGATTCCAACCGTGGGACGTTCTCATCGGAGATACTTACCGTCTTGGCAAAATGTCTGATTTTGAGATACACACACCGTGGGGTGGATTCAATACGGTGGAGGGATGGAACCTGATCTATCGGATGAGCTTTACCCAGCGTTGGGTGAAGCGTGACTCACTTGATTCGCTTTCGCGGCCAAAAACTTCCAGACTTCAAATTACTCCGATCCTTCGCTATGCTTTTTCCAGAGAAGTTCTCTCCGGGATTCTGCGCATAGATTTTCGAACTCAAGGCAGGCGCATGACGCTGGAAGGAGGCAGGTATATCCATCAATACAATTCGGATGAACCCATTCACCCCCTGGTGAATACCATGACCACACTTCTGCTAGAAGACAACCTGATGAAACTGTACGAGAGGCAGTATGTGGATTTTAAGTGGAGAGAACAATTCAACCAGAACGTGTCAGCGTACACACAATGGACCTGGTCAAGGCGAACGGAATTGACTAACAGTAGCAGCACAACCTGGGCAGACTATAAGGAAAAGGAATATACGCCCAATGCCCCCGTCAGCAATGAACTTGGGGTAACATCCTTTCAGCCCAACAATGCATTCATTGGCGTTATCGGAATTGAGGCTCGCCCCTGGCAGAAGTTCAGAGTCCGTAATGGAAATCGCCAACGGGTAAGTAACTCTTCCCCGTTATTTACCGCGGAGTACCGCCGTGGTTTTGGGGCGCTGAATAGTGATGTGTCGTTCGATGTGCTCGAACTGGGTGTCAGGCATCAGTTGAAATTTGGTATCCGCGGAACCCTGGATGTCCTTGTCAAAGGAGGTACCTTTTTCAGCGGCCGCCAAATGTACTTCATGGACTATAAGCACTTCCTGGGAAACAAGACCCCGTTTGTTACCACCGATCCCGTTGGCAGCTATCGCCTTCTGGATTATTATGCGTTCAGCACGCATGACAAATATTTTACGGCGAACGTTCATTATCACCTTCGGAAATTTCTGATCACCCGAATCACCTACGTTCGACTGACGGGAATTACCGAAAACCTGTTTGTGAACTATCTGGCCAGCCCCACGTCAAACAACTACACAGAACTTGGATACGGCTTGGATGGAATTCTTCGTCTATTCCGATTGGAGTTTGCGGCTTCCTTCCAGCAGGGCAACTATGCAGCCTCCGGATTCCGCATCGGCATATCGTCAAGCCTGGGTTCGATGTTCGATGATTAGATAATGGCTCGTAATCAAGTCTGATTATTTGCGAACTTTGCGGCCTAACAAGCTGGTAGATGCAACTCTCGCTTCCGGATTTCTTATCCCTCCGAAAGGACCTTCCAGTCTTGGATGTCCGTTCAGAGGGGGAATTTTCTGCCGGCCACATCCGGGGAGCGGCTAACATTCCCCTGCTGACTGATTCGGAGCGGGTTATCGTAGGTACTACATACAAGCAAACGGGGCAGCGGGAGGCCATCCGGGAAGGGTTCCGGCTGGTTGGACCAAGATTAATTGATTTGATTTCCCATGCCGAGGAGATCGCCGGAGGAAGGGAAGTGCTTGTGCATTGCTGGCGTGGGGGAATGCGATCGGCGAATTTCTCCCAGTTCGTCGGCATGGCAGGAATTCGATCCAGGGTTCTGGGCGGTGGATACAAGGCGTATCGTCAGGCAGCAATGGATTCATTTCGCACACCGTTGAGACTTGTTTCGCTGACTGGATGTACCGGAAGCGGAAAGAGTGAAGTGCTGCGCGAATTAGCCAATCAGGGAGAACAGGTAGTCGATCTGGAAGCCATGGCTAATCACAAAGGCTCGGCTTTTGGTGGCCTGCTTCAGCTCCCACAGCCATCCACGGAACAATTTCAGAATGACTTGTATGAGCAACTCCTCACCCTTGACGGGGCGAAGCGAATTTGGGTTGAAGACGAATCAATTGCGATCGGAAAAATATTTCTTCCAAGTGACTTCTGGGCTCAGATGCACCGCAGCCCACTGGTTCGGATGGATGTCGCAAAAGTGGTTCGTGTGGGTCGATTGGTCAACGAGTATGGCCCGGCCGACCGGGAAGAGTTCCTGCAAATCATGGCCAAAGTGTCCAAGAAACTTGGTGGGCAGAATTTTATCACGGCCAAAGAAAGACTTCTTGAAAACGACATGGCCTCCGTTATGGAAATTCTGCTGACCTACTATGACAAAGCATATCTTGGGAGCATCGACAAGAGAAAGGAGCAGCTTCAATTCACGATTTCATGGGATGGTAAGAATGTGAGGAACTTCGTTTCGGATTTGATTAAAAGCACATGACTGACATAAAGCTCACTCAATTTTCACACGGAGCCGGCTGCGGTTGCAAGATTTCACCTTCCGTGCTTGACACGATTCTTCATACAGATACGGTAAAGAAGCATTTTCCCAAACTCCTCGTTGGGTATGAAGCCAAAGACGATGCAGCTGTGTTTGACCTGGATGGGACCCAATGCCTGATCAGCACAACGGATTTTTTCATGCCAATTGTCGATGATGCGTTTGCCTTTGGGACCATTGCATCGGTCAACGCCATCAGTGATGTGTATGCCATGGGCGGGAAGCCTATCATGGCGGTAGCCATCCTTGGCTGGCCTGTAGAAAAATTGCCGCCCACCCTGGCACAACGTGTTCTGGATGGAAGTCGCTCGGTGTGCGATAGGGCAGGCATACCCCTGGCCGGCGGGCACAGCATTGACAGCCCTGAACCGATATTCGGACTGGCCGTGACGGGCTTAGTCAACAAGAAAAACATCAAAAGAAATGACAAGGCGCACGCGGGAGATTGTATTTATCTCACCAAACCTATTGGACTAGGCATTATCACCACAGCACAAAAGCGAGGACTGGCGGCACCGGACGATCTTGCTGAGGCGGTGCGAGTTATGTCAGAGCTTAATTCAGCCGGTGAGCAATTTGGTCAATTGGATTACGTCACGGCGATGACCGATGTAACGGGGTTTGGACTATTGGGTCACCTGATCGAAATGTGTGAAGGGAGTGGATTATCGGCTGAGCTTGACTACGTGAGCGTTCCGCTAATTCGAAACCTGAAAGAGTATACCGCCAAAATGATTTACCCGGATAACACCATGCGCAATTGGAGCAGCTACCAGGCGAAGGTGGACCGGATTGGAGGTGAGTCCTTGCTCACACTCTGTGATCCGCAAACGAGTGGAGGACTTCTTGTTTGTGTTGATGCAAAGCTTGCCCGTGAATTTGAATTCTGTCTAATTAAGCTGGGACTTCCAGTTAATCAAGTTGGCCGAATGACGGCGAAATCGGAGAAAACGGTGTATGTACGAGAGCCGTCTTAGGCTTCAGGGATAATAAACCACATCACACCATAGATGAGGCAGACAGGAACTACCGCTGTTATGAGACAGATCAGGACAACACCAATACGGACAAGAGAGGGATCGAGTTTGAAATAATCGGCGATGCCTCCGCAAACGCCGGAAATCAAACGGTCCTTTTTGGAACGGGTAAGTCGGTTTTCACTCATATCAAGAATCTTTTCGAGTTGTGTTCGCAATTTCCAAGATTAGGTCCGGCCCATAGGCCATGGAAGGGGTTTGATATCCAATCTTAAAGTTCTTATTCAGAATTTTTTCAGCAATTAATACGGCCGTTTCGGCTGTTAAGCTATATCCATTTACTGAAGCAAGTTTCGAGACCCGCTCCTCGCCAGCATTATTGCACACCTTACCCCAGAAAAAACTTCTATCACTGTCGCGACGCCCTTCGCTGGGCCCCGCAGGCCGTTCGTCAATCTTAGCTAGCAAATAGGTGCTTACCCAAGGCAATCGAAAAAGCCAGCGCACATAGTTGCTAAGTCGTGCATTCCGAATCATAGAATCTGTTGCCCCCATAAACACTTCGATGTTGGGGATCCCCGTGCTTCGCCAGGCGGTGGAGATATCACCCCAGGGGATGCACAAGGCGTTCATACGGAACGCGCCAAAGTCAATACTCAATACCTTATTGCCAAGCTCAACCTTGGTCAAGAAGCCTCCTTTGCGAATCAACCCACCTTCCCCCAGGCCTTCGACGGAAGTCTTCTTTGATCCCCTGGACATTGCTGGTTTTGAAGAGGTGAACGCCAACTGCAAGTGAGTGGCCGAGGGGAGTCGGTTCTTCAAGTGAGCAGCAAGGCAGTCGGATGGAACAACATCAAACCCAGTTCCGGGCATGATCATGATGCCGGCATCCTTTCCAAGCTTGTCCATCCCTGCCAATAATTCGAATACCTGATGCTCACCGGTGATATCGGTATAGTGCGTTTTTGTGTCAAGGCAAGCTGCCACCATGAATTTTGCGGTATGCTTGAATGGCCCGCCGCAATGGATTACCAGCGTTGCTGGCTCAAGGAGTTTTTTCAAACCTTCGACGTCATTGCTTTCCAATGCCTGGTAAGGAAATCCGGTTTCTTTACTTTGCTTGGCGAGCGCTTCGGTGTTCCGGCCGGCAAGCATAACCTGGAGGTTCTTTTGACGGCACAGATTAACGATAATGGATCCAGTGTAGCCATATGATCCATAAATGACAATAAGGGAGGAGTCTTTCAAGAAAATCAGTTCAGTCGTTCGACCTTCGTAACAAAATAGTTTGTATCTCCGCGCCAGGGAAACTTCATGTAACGCTTCTTGAAATAGAGATTAATACGCTCACCACTTAGCGCCACTTCTTGGAGTGTAGTGATGGTCTCGTCATCCCCTTTCTCCACGGAGAAATCAAAAGACTCGGCAATTGGACTGGCTCCTTTCAGGGCCCCAAAACTCTCCAGGTTGAGCTTGCCTTCATACGTTTTGAAGATAAAGCCTTTTTCACTGATGCGAATTATTTTGCCTGCCATCACACCCTTTTCAAAGGTTGCCCAATAGAGGTATGAAAATATCGCGATACCGAGAACAAGAACAATCAGGATGAATTTTTTCAAGAAGCTTTTGGTTTTGCGTTTGACTTTCTGACCGAAATTTTCAGCATTCATAATCTTGGGGTTAGACAGTCATTATCTCAGCCTCTTTTTTCTTCATCAAGCCGTCAATCTTTGTAATGAATTCATCCGTCAGTTTCTGAACAGCTTCTTCAGCAGTTTTCAAGTCATCTTCCGCTGCGCCTTTGATCTTCTTCAGACTCTCGTTTGTTTCCTTGCGGACGCTTCGAATACTTACTTTACCCTGCTCGCATTCACCGTGAACTTGTTTTACCAATTGCTTGCGACGCTCCTCGGTCAACATGGGAATGTTGATGATAACCTGATGCCCGTCGTTTTGTGGTGTGAGCCCCAGGTTAGCAGCCATAATCGCCTTTTCAATTTCCTGAATAATACTCTTCTCCCAAGGTTTGATGAATAGGGTACGAGGATCCGGGGAAGTGATAGATGATATCTGCTGGAGAGGGCTTAAGGCACCGTAGTACGGCACCTGAATACCGTCAAGCATGGCAGGGTTTGCTTTTCCTGCCCGTATCTTGGTTAGTTCGTGACCAACATGCTGAAGGACTTTCGTCATCTGCTCACGTGCATCTTCCAGGTATAGTTCAATTTCTTCCATGGATATAAAATTAAGACATCAACCGAAATGAGAACAAGAAGGATTAACTAATCAATGTGCCCGCCTCTTCTCCCTGCATAACGCGTTTCAGATTGCCCGGTTTGTTCATGTCAAAAACAATAATGGGCAACTTGTTTTCCATACACAACGTGAAGGCCGTCATGTCCATGATGTTGAGATTCTTTTCGTACGCTTCCTGGAAAGACAAGGTTTTGTAACGTGTCGCCTCCGGGAATTTCTCAGGGTCTTTGCTATAAACGCCGTCTACCCGGGTGCCTTTCAGGACAACATCTGCCTGTATTTCAATGGCCCGCAAACTTGCGGTAGAATCCGTCGTAAAATAGGGGTTGCCAATACCGGCACCAAAAATAACAATGCGACCTTTTTCGAGGTGTCGGATGGCGCGGCGCCGAATAAAGGGCTCGCATACCTGTTCCATCTTGATGCCAGCCATGAGCCGGGTATAAACCCCGTGGCGCTCGAGGGCGCTTTGAAGTGCCATTGCGTTGATCACAGTCCCCAGCATGCCCATATAATCTCCCTGAACGCGGTCAATGCCAAGTGCCTCAGCCTGGCCACCCCGAAAGATATTCCCTCCGCCAATTACAATAGCCAATTCCACACCTAGCTCTTTAACGCCCTTAATTTCCATCGAATACTGCTCCAGGACTTCCGGATCAAGGCTGGTCGTTTTGGACTTGCCCATCAGTGCTTCACCGCTAAGTTTGAGAAGGATGCGTTTGTATTTCATGGAAAGGGGTGGGCTAAATCATACAAATATGTTCAGGATTTTCCTGAATGAAAAACGCCCCAGGAACGGGAAGCCTTGAACAGAGTCCGGTCTGCCAAATAGTCGCTATCTTTGCGAACAAATATCACAACGTATGGTCGAGGTCACATCAGCACAGGAAGCAATTCAACTGGAGGAAAAGTACGGTGCACACAATTATCATCCATTGCCAGTTGTCCTATGCAAAGGGGAGGGCGTTTTTCTCTGGGATGTAGAAGGTAAGCGGTATTTTGACTTCTTGTCTGCCTATAGCGCAGTCAATCAGGGCCATTGCCACCCCCGAATCATCCAGGCCCTGATCGATCAAGCCAAAGAACTCACCCTGACTTCCAGGGCATTTCATAACGACAAACTGGGCCTTGCTGAGAAATTCATATGCGAGACTTTCGGGTACCAGAAAGCATTATTCATGAATAGCGGTGCAGAAGCGAATGAAACCGCAATAAAATTGGCCCGCAAATGGGGTTATACAAAAAAAGAAATACCAGAGAATAAAGCGGTCATTGTTGCGGCAAAACAGAATTTTCACGGGAGGACCACGACACTCATTTCGGCATCTACCGACCCTTCAGCAAAAGCGGGCTTCGGACCATTTATGCCTGGCTTTGAAATCATCGATTACGATGATGTAAGCGCTCTCGAAAAATCCCTAGCCAATCCAAATGTATGTGGGCTATGGCTTGAGCCTATCCAAGGGGAAGCTGGTGTGTATGTTCCCCAAGAAGGCTACTTGAAGGAGGCGCAGCGTCTTTGCCATAAGCATAATGTGCTTCTCATGATGGACGAGATACAGACTGGTATCGCGCGGACAGGAAAAATGCTGGCTTCTGATCATGAAGGTGTTCGGGCGGATCTGCTGATTTTGGGTAAGGCCCTCAGCGGCGGCGTGCTGCCCATCTCATGCGTGCTTGCAGATGATGCAGTCATGTTGGTAATAAAGCCAGGTGAACATGGATCTACATTTGGCGGGAATCCACTGGCCGCAGCGGTATGCATGGAAGCGCTTCACGTAGTCAACGACGAAAACCTTGCTGATCGCGCTGAAAAACTAGGAGTGATCTTCAGATCCAGGATGAATACCCTGAAAGGAAAAACGAAACTTATTTCTTTGGTTCGGGGAAAAGGACTACTAAATGCAATCGTCATCAATGATTCACCAGAAAGCGATACAGCCTGGAACCTGTGCGTGAAATTTGCAGAGAATGGATTGCTTGCAAAGCCAACGCATGGAAACATTATCCGCTTGGCACCGCCACTCGTGATAACCGAAGAACAGATTCATGAATGCTGCGATATTATCGAGCGTTCAATTCTTGGGTAACTTGATTCGGTGAATGTGGTTAGTCGCGTAAGCGAGCACAAGAACAGACTTACAACGGTCAGGGGGTCGCATTCAGGTTTCTCACCCCCGCAGCCCAATACAACGTTGCCTTTAACTTTTCATATTCAGCTTTCAGCTTGAGAAGTTTTGTTTGGGATTGGATAAGCTTTTCCTGTTGAACGTTGATTTTGAAAAGGTCACTTTCCCCCAATTCAAGGTTCATCAATTCAGCACGCAAGAGTTGTTCATAGTTGTACACCATTGCTGTTTGCTGAATCAGGATCAGGTTGGTGTTGGTAAGTTGATTGAACACTTGTTGAACCTGATTAAGTATCTCACGTTCGGACTGCGTACGCTCAAGTTCCGCACCGCGAATTTTGATTTTGGTTTGCCCCAACTTGGCGCGCTCCTTTCTGAGTAGAATAGGGACGGAAAAGTCAACACCAAATTTGTAATCCGATCCGAATTTAAAGGATTGAAAACTTCCGTCAGGCGCAATGGGTTGATTCAGGAAGGTATAACTCAAATCCAATCTCGGCTTAAGATATTCCACAGCAAGTTTTCTTTCTACGTCCAGTTGGCTTAGTTTAATATTGATTTTCTGTAAGTCAGGATGATTTTGTCGAGCCATAAACTTAAGCTCCTGAAGTGTCTGCAGACTGAGCACCTGATCTTCACCTGGCACTAGCATGGGAGCCACGGATGGCATAAGTTGCACCGGAGATTCTTGAGGATCCCACAGGTAGTTGGAAATGCGAATGCCTTGATTGATAAACTCCAGATATGCTTCTTGCCTTTCTATGAGTCGCTGTTGAAGGGTGATTTTGGCTTGAACGGTGTCTATGGCAGATGCTTCGCCCAACGTGGCGTTAAGATGTACGCGACCGTAGACTTCGGCTGCAATTCTTGCACTGTTAGTGAATAAGCGATAGCTATAGTATGCATAATACCATTGCCAGTATTCCTTGGCAGCTTCCAGTAGAATCTTGTTAATTAGTTTGATCTGCTCGGCCTCAGCAAGCTTGGTGAAGAGTTGAGCTTGCTTCACGGCTGCCCTTCGCTCGTCGGTAAAAAGCCCCCGACCCACTGGCAGACTGATTCCTGTCTGTAGTTGTCGGTAATTGTCTGAAGCAGGCAAGCTGGATTCAGGGTTAATATAGGCTCCTTCATTATTCTCAATTCCAATCTTGGGATCGATGGGAAACCAAACAGGAATTGTCAGTGAAGCCATCCACTTGTTGTAATAGTCTTTGTCCTGGAAATCTTTTTTGCTGAGTTTCGATTCTAGCTTGGGATCAAAGGCACCCCGCGCAAGACGAACCTCCTGCCGGGCCGTTTCATTGAGCAACCTTGTTTGTTTGACAAGCGGATGGTTCTCCAGCAGCGTGGCGTAAAAGTTTTCAATTGAAAAGCCTTTCACAGTGTCCGGGAGAATAAACAGGGAGTCCGTGGAAGACTGCGCCAATGCAGCCGTGGAAATCCACATTAGCCCCAAAAGAATAAGAGGACGCATCCGTTTCATTCGTTTGTAGGTGATGCGTCCTTCTTAGGCTTAGTTGCTTCTCCTTTTCCTTTCTTGGTTGGATCAGCATCAGGCTCAGCGTACAGACTTGGAGGGAACCCATTGAGTTGACGCCACAACTCGTACCAAACCGGCACGCTGTCAAGCATTACCCAGCCCAAGGTCCCGCTGCCAATCCGAAGCTGTTTTGGCCAAGGTATATCAGTGGTATCCGGAATGACCAGAATGCGAAATTCTCCTGGGTGTGTGTTGACGTAGTCAATCACTTGCACTTTGCCACCAAAAGTTCCGACAGAGATACTTGGCCAGCCGCTGAATTGCAGCGCCGGGAAGCCGTCGAATTCAATGCGGACTTTTCGACCCAGGCTCAACAGGGGGACATCCATCGCCTTGACATACATTTCAACTGCTCCATCGTTTCCCTGAGGCATAATCGTGCAAAGGGGATCTCCCTCTTTAATAGTCTGGCCAATGCCGCTTTCTGAAGCTTTGATGACATAGCCGGCCTGGGGAGCCAGGATGAAATACTGCTGGCTTCTGATTTCCATATTCACATACTCGTTTCTTAGCTTGGCCAGTTCAGCCTGGGTTTCAAATTGTTCCGAGAGTGTACTGTTTAATTCGGATTCTGCTTTGTTTATTTTTTCAAGATATTCTGATTGAACCCGCTGCACCTCAATTTCGGCATTGATAAAGTCTGCTTCGCTTCCTTGGTATTTGTATTCGATGTCCTGAAATTTAGTCAAGGGAATATTTCCGGCCTCAAACAGCTTTTTATTGCGCTCATATTGATTCTTTGCATTATTAAATCGGACGCGTTCGCCCTCCAGTTTGGCCTTTGCTTGGTCGATCTTGTTTTGCATGGCGGCTTCCATCGATTGAATCTGCCGCTGCAAGGCCAACGATTTCTGATTTTTTGATAGCAAGCTTTGGTCTTTGGATTGAATAACCTGCCTAAGCCGCAACAACATCTCAGGATCAAAGTATTTTTCTTTGACCTCGCTAAGAATAGCGATTGTATCACCGGCGGCAACGAACTGACCTTCGCTTATCTTCCACTGTTGGATGCGACCAGCAATGGTTGTTTCAATCGTTTGAGGCCGGTTGGCCGGAGAGAGTGCCGTCAACTTTCCCTTTCCATGAATGTTTTGTTGCCAGGGAAGAAAAAGAGCCACAAAAAGGAAGAGCCCAAGGGCCATGAGAATTCGCGCGAGTCGTTTCCCACCATTGGGTGTCTGGAGCGTTCTTAGTGAATAGAACGCTTCAGGTGGCAAGCCTTTGTCAATGGAATTGGTTGAAAGCTTCAGCATGGTCAGTCAATAAATGTTTTAATCTGCTCATTCTTCATTAGCTCGGAAAATGACCCAATTGATAGGATTTGACCCTTTTCCATGACGACGATGCGATCGCACGCGGCCATCACCATCGGGTCATTTGAGACGGCAATGAGCGTCCACGGATTAGCAGGCTTTGTGATCGTTTGTATCAGCGATAATTTTTCAGCCTTGGCAAACCCAGTAAAGAAATCATTTAGGACCATCAATTTTGGCTGCTTGGCGATGCACCGGGTCAGGATCAGTTTTTGAATCACGGTACTTGAGAATCCTTTTCCACCACTCAGGACATGCGTGCTGAGTCCTTCCTGAAGTGAATGTATGGTGTCTGCAAGACCAACACTATTTAGGGCAGCAAGAACCCGGTCGGAAGAAGCGTGGATATTTCCGACAGACAAGTTTTCAAGGATGGTCCCATCAAATAAATCCTCCGCGCTAATATTCTTTGCAATTTTTTCACGAAGGTGCGTGAGGTCAAGATCGCGCAGTGAGTATCCATCGAGGGTAACTGCCCCGGTGAAATTGCTGTAGAGGCTCGTGAGAATATTCGTGAGTACGGTCTTGCCACTGCCACCAGGTCCTGAAATGCAAATTCGTTCTCCAGGAGCGATGGCGAGATTGATGCTGGTCAGGGCCTGTTTCCCATCAGGAAATGTATAAGAAAGGTCTTTAACATTAATTTCGAATCCTTTTTCATGCTTGGGTTTTAAATCAAGTCCACCTGCGCGTTCAATCGGAAGGTCTGTGACGTGGGAAATTTTATCCACCGCTGTTAATAGATCATAGACCACATCCATATACATGATGATTTTCTCGACTGAGTTAATGATGAGAATAATCACGATCTCGGAGGCGACAAGCTGGCCCAACGTGATCTCCCGCTCCACGACAAGCAATGTTCCGGCAATTAGCATCCCGCCGACTACGGCAGCTTTAAAAAGAACTATAAAGGTGAATTGAGTCAGCAGGGTATTGAAGTGAATGCTGCGATGCTTCAGGTATCCGTTGACATTATAATCCGTCTTTCTTAATGGAAGATCGGTCGAGCCGCCCAGTTTAAAAGATTGCATCGCTCTTCCCAATTCCTCAAGCCACTGCGCAACCTTGTATTTGTATTTTGACTCATTGATTGATGAATGAAGCCCACGTGGACCGGTTGCGTAAAATATTCCAACAAGCATTGAGATGAGGAGTAAACCAAAGAGGATAAAGAACGGATGGTAAAGCGAAATGAGCAGTAGGCCAAAGACAATCTGAATAGCCGCCGAGGAAAGATCAATCAGTAATTTTGGAAGGCCCTTTTGAACTGTCATTACATCAAAGAATCGATTGATCAGCTCTGGGGCATATTTGCTGTTTAGCGCTTCCATTCGCAGCCTGGGTATTCGATAGGCAAACTCAAGGGCCGCCTTGGTAAATACCCGGCGCTGGAGAAAGTCCACCATACTGATTTGAACCATTTGAAGAGCTCCAGCGACCAATACGCCCACGATGACCAGGCCAATCATGACGTATACCGAACTAAAGAATACACCGCCTGAAATCAGTTCGACGGTTGTTTGAATGCCCAAGGGCAAAGCAAGACTTACAAATCCAACCAGTAAGGCGTAAAAGAGGATATAGAAAATCTCTTTTCGTTCTGTATTCAGCAAGCGAATCAAACGTCTGATCGGACTGAGTTCCTCTTCATCCGGAACAGTGGAACTTACCGGGCTATCATAGATTACGCTGGCCAGGCAAATCACATCGCCCGCATCATTCTTGATCAAATTTGCTCGAATAGCCTCATCTGTTGTGACTTCGGCATTGGCATCGTCAGACATATAAATGCCTTTGGGTTTTCCTTTTTGAGGAAGCCACAGTATGGGTACGACGGAGTCACTACCTTCTGCAAACATCACGACCGGGCTAACCTGATTTTTCAGGAAATTTTCTATCCCGGAAGTTGGAATGGTTTGTTTTAGAAAGATGATTCGAGCAGGATTGCCGGCTTCGATAAGATCTCGCTCAAATTCGGGAAGATCAGATTTAATGTAAATCCGATTATTCATCTCCACGTGATGCAAATCATGGAGATTAAGTGCGTGCTTCTCAGAGATTCCGATTTCCCTGATTATTCGTACGATGGAAAGATTGGTAAGCATATTATTTTCTTAAGACACCAAAGACGATCGATTCAACAAAAGCCCTTAGCTTCATGTGCTGCTCGGGGACAGGCAATTGCTTTTCAATATTGGATAGCGCCGGAAGATGTTGGCTGAAGAACATCTGCTCATTGGCAGCGAGTATTATCGTGCTCACCAGAGAATTGGGGAACGGATAGTCCGGCATGACTTCATGGATGTATCCGGCGATTTTCTTCGTTAGGCTTTTTAGGCCGCTGAACAGGCCGGCCTGATTGTCGTCATCAACCCATTTGGTTAGGTAGGTCTTTTCCAATTCGCCAACAACAATCCGATGAAGGGCCTCTTCATTGACATGCTGAAAGGTCGGATCATACTTCTTCTCTTCAGTGATCACGCGGATCGCGGCACGAAGCTTCTCGTCGGCTGAAACCAGGCTATTTGTCGCCAGATCCAACCGATAGTCTAACCAACTCCAGTACCAGGCTATAAGATAATGCAATAAACGATGTTTGTTTTCAAAGTAGCGGTAGATAGAAGGCTCCGTAGAACTAACTTCAGCGGCGAGCTTTTTGAACGTAAAATGTTCAAATCCAAGGCTATCAATCATTTCTATCCCCTTTTGGACGATCTTCTGACCCAGAATCGTTGCTTGGGGGTCCCGAAGGTATAGACGATCGTTTAATTTGAAAGTAAGCTGGCTCATTTCGTAAGTTTACTCGCAAAAATAGTAGTATTACTACCATTTTCCAAAGCGAAATAAACTGTATTTGTTTACCTGGATAAAAAAAGCCCTAAAATGCTTCTCTAATAAGGATATAGGCCCCCATTAACAAGATCAGCCAGCCAAAGGAGCGCTTAAGAATCTGCCCGCTGAAGCGCTTTGAGTAGTGGTTGCCAATGAATATCCCAACTATCGCCAAACCGGTTATGAGCAGCAGAAAGGGCCAATCCATAGAATAGTTGAGCGCATCCCCAATAAAGCCCATAATGGAATTTATTGCGATGATAAAGAGTGAAGTTCCAACCGCTGTTTTGAATGGAAGCCCGGTGAGAAATACGAGAGCCGGGATAATAAGAAAGCCTCCTCCGGCACCAACAAGCCCGGTCAAGAAGCCTATGAGCGAGCCTTCCACGATAACGAGGAGCGTCCTGAATTTCTTTTTTTCGGAGGAGATCTCCTTCTTCCCACGAATCATAGGAAGAGCAGCCAAGATCATCAGGATCGCAAAGACCCCGAGGAGAAGAAGCCGTTTGGTCAGGATAAAGTCGCCCAAAGAAAGGACATCTTCAGGGATAAGGGGGATAAACCATTTACGTGTAAAAAAGATAGCGAGGATAGAAGGAATGCCGAACAAGATGCCTGTCCGAAGATTCACCAGATGGTTGCGATACTTGGGAACTGAGCCAACCAAGCTGGTCATTCCCACTATAAAAAGGGAATAGGCCGAAGCCCGAACCGGCTCAATGTCAAAAAGGTATACCAAAATTGGAATTGACAAGATGGACCCCCCGCCGCCAAGTAGGCCAAGGACCACTCCAATAAAAATAGAAGCGATGTATCCAACTAGTTCTGCCTCCATGGGTTGATAGTTTCTTTTCTACCGCATTCTGTCAAACTCTGCAATGAATGCATCCGGGTACTTATTCATAATGGATGCCTTGAATTTGTCGGCTTTATCACGCGTAGAAAACGGCCCTAGAATGAGTGCGTAGTATTTTGTGCCGTTTACATTCTTCACCTGAATCGTGATCTTTTTCTTGTAAGAATTTTTCAGGTTGTCAGCAAGCCGCATGAGGTTTACCAATTCTTGATAGGTTCCGATTTGAACACCGTATCCTCCAGGCCGTAAACGCCTAATTTCAAAATCATAAAACTCTTTTTCATCTACTTCAAGCGACTCTATAGTTCTTCCCGGGAGGTTGTTCTTTCCGTCTCCGGCATCAAGAACCTCTACGTTGACCTCAGCAAGCCCTTGGTTGACAAACCCCAGTTTTTCAGCGGCCGACTTGGATAGATCGATGATCCGGCCTTCGGCATACGGCCCACGATCGTTTATCAGTACCTCCACGCTTTGTTGGTTTGCAACATTCGTTACCCGTACGCGGGTTCCAAACGGAAGCGTTTTGTGGGCGGCGGTTAGCTTGCTGTGCTTGTATTTTTCTCCGCTTGCAGTTGGGCGGCCCTCAAACTTATCCGCGTAAAAAGAGGCCTTTCCGGTTTGATTTTGGCCTATGCATACAGCCATGTTGAAAATAAGAAAGAATGTGAGGAGCCCTTTCATGTTGTTGATTTAATGCGGTCAGCGATCATAATGCATTCCCATGCGAATTAGTTGGTGTCAGGATTATTTCCTTGATCAGACGTTTCAAATATACGATTTGATAATCGCCTTTGCGGGATTACTAGCCCCTTTCCAACTGTCAGGCAGTAGTCAATTGTCATATCCACATTTTCGTATACCTTTGACCGGCAAATAATCACTCCTAATTTATTTGCCATGGCCTTAGATCCTGCCAAGTTCCTTTTCGAAGCCCTTACCTACGATGATGTCCTGCTCGTTCCCGCCTACAGCGAGGTTCTGCCGCGCGAAACCAGCACCATTACTCAACTGACTGCCAACATCCGGCTCAACATACCGCTATCATCGGCCGCTATGGATACGGTCACCGAATCTGCGCTGGCGATCAGCATGGCACTGGAGGGGGGCATTGGGTTTATTCACAAAAACATGAGCATAGCCGAGCAGGCCGCTCAGGTGCGGAAAGTCAAGCGTTCACAAAGTGGTATGATCCTGGACCCCGTAACATTGAGGATAAGCTCTACTGTAAAGGATGCCGAAAAGATCATGCGGGAATTCAAGATTGGAGGAATCCCTGTGATTGATGGGAATGGGAAACTAGTTGGAATAATTACTAACCGGGATCTGCGCTTCCAGAAAGATCTCTCCATTCCGGTTGAGGCCATCATGACAAAGGAAAACCTAATTACTGCTCCGGAAGGCATCACCCTGGAGAAGGCCGCAATAATCCTTCAGAAGTATAAAATTGAGAAGCTCCCGATTGTCAACAAGAAAGGAAAATTGACTGGTCTGGTCACGTACAAAGATATTCTCAAGAAAAAGAACAAGCCCAATGCCTGTCACGATCAATTTGGACGCCTTCGTGTTGGGGCAGCCGTTGGGGTAACTCCAGACATGGTTACGCGCATTGAAGCCTTAAAGGCAGCCGGGGTGGATGTCATCAGCATTGACACAGCGCATGGACACTCGAAAGGTGTCATTGATGCAACTAAACTTGTAAAGAAGAAATTTCCCAGCATAGAACTCGTCGTAGGAAATATTGCAACCGGAGATGCGGCCAAAGCACTTGTCAAGGCTGGAGCAGATGCGCTGAAGGTCGGCGTTGGGCCGGGAAGTATTTGCACAACACGCGTAGTTGCTGGCGTAGGACTACCCCAATTATCAGCTGTTTACGAGGCCTCCAAAGCGATCAAGGGATCGGGAACCAAAATTATCGCTGATGGAGGAATTCGTTTTTCGGGAGATATAGTAAAAGCGATCGCTGCAGGCGCAGACAGCATAATGATTGGGTCTTTATTAGCGGGTACCGAAGAAGCGCCAGGTGATGTGATCATCTACGAAGGGAGAAAATTCAAATCCTATCGCGGGATGGGCTCAATGGAAGCCATGGATGATGGATCCAAAGACCGGTATTTTCAGGATGCGGAAGACGATATTAAGAAACTTGTACCTGAGGGAATTTCAGGCCGAGTACCCTTTAAGGGCTTGGTTGCAGAGGTATTGTACCAACTGGTTGGCGGGCTGAAAGCGGGTATGGGGTACTGCGGTGCCAAGAACATAGAAAAACTCAAGCAAGCCAAGTTCGTTAAGATCACATCAGCCGGCATGATAGAGAATCACCCGCACGACGTAACGATTACCCGTGAGGCCCCTAATTATAGCAGAAAGTAGTTCCAAAACTTACGATCTTAGCGGCCCCTGGATGGCAAGGGGCCAACAACGTACCACGTGAAAACCAAAGCACTAACTCGTTTGTCATTTTTAGGGGCCACTGTGGCCTGGCTGGTGATGGTTTTCTCAGATGTCACGCTGCTGTTCAGTGATCTCAAGGGGCTCACAGCAGATATCCCGATCTGGCTGCCCAAGGTGATGCTGGATGTGTATGTGATTAGCCTTTATTACTACTACAAGTTTAAGATTGAAAAAGACGAATCGCTGAATTTTACCGATTTGTTGTGGCGCGTTTTCGCTACAGGGCTGGTAGCTACTGTATTGTCTCTTGCCCTCCGCCTGTTGGATTTTCTGCTGGGGTCCACCAAGCTTTCTTCCAACATCTTCTTCATGGATGTGGAGTACTTGGTTAACCTGGGGCTGCTGCTCAGCTTTTTGATAGCTGCATTTACGTGCTGGAAGCGGCTAATCCTGTATCAAAAATCAAAATGGTTGATTCGGGGGTGGTTCCTGTTTGAGTTTGCCTTCCTTGTCGTCTTGCTTTCTGATATTGTTCGGTTGTTTCAGGAGGAATGGTTGCTCACCCTGTTCAGTGTCTTGACTGGACTTCTGGCGCTGGTACTTTCCGCCAACATGAAATGGGTTGCTTATCTTAATTTTCGACAGAAGTGGACAAGCCTTCTTCTCTTGCTGCTGTCGTTCTTTTATCTGGGATACTTCTTCTATACGACGAATCGATTTTCTGAAGAAATTGCGATGCAGTCGACTGCATTTCTTGAATTCCACAGCCACATATTCAACATTTATTTATTTTCGTTTGTGATGCTTTATAGCGTCTTCTCCTTCCTCGTCATCCTTTTCAATTTGCCCACCTCGTCAGTATTTGAGCAAAAATTGGAGGAGGTTGTAAACTTTCAACGGATCAGTCAGTCTGTACAGACCGAGCAGAATGAAGAAAGTGTTTACGCGATCTTGCTGGAGAGTTCTGTCAGTTCAGTTTTTGCGGATGCAGCCTGGCTGGAAATCAAAGGTGAGCATGAGCAATACCGGCTTCAGACGCAAGGGATTGCTGATGCGGAAGCGAAAAGGATACAGGAGCACCTTAGCGGCCGCAATGTGAAGGGTGTACTCGATCAAAGCACCGACCGGACCCGCAACCTATCTGCCCATTTGGGCAGCCTGAAAGGAATTCGTTTCCGATCCCTGATGGCATTCCCGGTTTATGTAAAAGGAGAGAAGATTGGAACCCTTGCGCTATTGAAGGAATTACCCGAAGGCTTTAATAAGGAAATGACCCAGATTGTGTCGGCCTTTGCCAACCAGGCCGGTATCTCCATAGAGAACTTCCGTCTGATGAAGGAGGCGATTCAAAATGAACGCTATAAGGAAGAGTTGAAGATTGCAAAGACTGTTCAGAAGAGTTTGCTTCCGAATAAACTCGAGGCAGGTGCTGATTTTGATATTGCTGCGTTTTCGGAGTCGGCGGATGAGGTGGGAGGCGATTATTATGATACGCTTCGGATCTCGGACCACCAGGTCGGGTTGATCATCGCGGATGTCTCCGGGAAAGGAACAACAGCGGCTTTTCACATGTCCCAAATGAAAGGAATTTTTCACAGCCTCGCCCAGCAGTCGCTAGATCCAAAGGAATTCATGATCAGGGCAAATCAGGCCCTTCGCTATTGCTTGGAGCGCGGATCGTTTATTTCTGCAACCTATTTTGTGGTAGATGCGACTGTAAAGAAAATCTACTATTCACGTGCCGGCCATTGCCCGGTGTTGTTTTATCGCATGGAGGAAAAAGGCTCGACCTATCTGGTAGACAAGGGTACCGCATTGGGCATGGTAAAAGGTGCCGAATATGGCAACTATGTAGAAACAAACGTGATCACTTATTCAGCAGGAGATGTAATGGTTTTATTTACCGATGGGATTACGGAGGCCAAAAGCAAGAAGGGCGAAGAGTTTGGACTTGAGCGCCTTCAGGAAACTATGGCTGAAGTAGTGAGTAAAAACCCCCGTGAAATGCAAGAGCACCTGATCAGTAGACTTTACGAGTATACCGGCACAGAAGAAATTGACGATGATTATACTACCCTGATTGTCAAGTTCAAGAAGTAAACGAACATTAGAAAACCAAATCCGTTAACAACCCTATGGTTCACATCAAACGCTTACAGGAAGACGGGGCAGATATTCTGGCCATCGTGGGCGAAATTGACGCCAGCTCCTCCATTGAGTTAGACCTCGCAATCGCCAAGAGTGTGGGAGAAGGATTTACAAAAATCCTCGTCGACTGTCACGCCCTGGAATACATTTCCTCTGCCGGGCTTGGTGTGTTCATGTCTTACATAGAAGAATTCCGCGACAAGAATATTACCATGGTGATGTATGGAATGAAGGAAAAGGTGACCAATACGTTTCAGATTTTGGGATTAGCTGACCTCCTCCATATACGGGACACGAAACAGGACGCAAAGAAGCTGCTAAATGAACTATCTGCATAAAATCGGCTGCAGTCTGGAGAACCTGAAGGGCATCCGGGATTTTGTTCGGAAGGCCCTCAAGGCACATGTTGCCTCAGAGGTCACCTTGAATGAAATAATTTTGGCGCTGGATGAGATGTGCTCAAATCTCATGATCCATGCTCACCATTGCAATCCCGATCATTTTTTGGAGTTGACCATTGATGTTTCAGAAACAGGTGAATTGATATTCGAGATTATTGACGACGGAGTGATGTTTGACATCAATCAGTTTCACGAACAGGCGATTGACAACCTGATCCATGAAAAGCGAAAGGGCGGCCTGGGCATCAGGTTAGTCAAATCGATCATGGATGACGTACAATACCTTACTCGCAACGGCCAGTTTGTCTGTCGGATGTCCAAACAGCTCAACTAGGTTCTTTTTGGGTATCCCGTGACACCTCGTATTTTTGCACGTTCTAATTGAGTCAATACGTGCGAATCAAGCTATTACTTACTGTGTTGATTGCCGTTGGGCGGCTAGCTGCCCAACCTACGGATCCTGGGCCAAAGCCAGTGACTCTTTTCTCAGTTGGCGGAAGCCAGGTCTCAACGGATGAGTTTGCCTACTTATACAAGAAGAATCATTCGAAGAAGGAGGAGTACACCGAGCCAAAGGTTAATGAATACCTCGATCTACTGATCACGTTCAAGCTTAAAGTGACTGAAGCAATTGCACGCGGGTATGACACTACCCCGGCTTTTACCAAGGAACTTAAATCATACCAGGGCGAGCTCAGAAAACCATACCTAATCGGGAAAGACCAATTAGAACAACTTGCCAAGGAAGCGTATGAGCGCATGGCAATTGAAGTGAGGGTTTTACACATTCTTGTTTCTGTCAAGGCCGATGCGGCACCAAAGGATACGCTGGTGGCCTTCAATAGGGCGAGTAGCCTACGCGATCAGGTCCTTCAGGGAAAAGACTTTGCGCAGGCGGCTCGGGATTCTTCTGATGATGCAGGTGGCAAAGTCAACGGCGGAGACCTGGGTTACTTCACTACCTTTCAAATGGTTTATCCGTTTGAGCAGGCAGCATACAGCCTGAATACGGGAGATATTTCCAACCCTGTCCGCACACGGTTCGGTTACCATATTATCAAGGTCATGGACCGAAGGATTGCTCGCGGAGAGGTCGAAGTGTCACACATCATTCTTCGAACCGGAAAAGGAGACGATAAGAAGGTGAAAGCGAAGATTTTTGATATCCATACGCAGTTGCAGGGAGGCCGGTCTTGGGACGAGTTATGCAAAGAGTTTTCTGACGATCAGGCCACTCGAACCACTGGGGGCAGGCTGCGTCCTTTTGGAGTTGGAGCCCTGGCAACGGTCCCCGAGTTTGAGGCAACCGCCTTTTCACTTCATGAACCTGGAGAAGTATCCGATCCGTTTCAGACCGCATATGGCTGGCACATCATCCGGTTGGAGCGACGAATTCCGTTGCCGACCTATGCGCAAGTTGAAGAATCACTAAAGCGTCGCGTAAGCCGTGATGAGCGTCTTCAGATCGCTGACAAAAGAATGTTCCTCGAAAAACGCAACGCATTTGAATTTGCTGAGCAAAAGCAAACAAAAGATCAACTAGTTAATCTTGCTGATACGACGTTGCAGAAAGGCAGGTGGAAGTACACGGGAGATGGGGCTTTGCTGGATCAAACTCTTTTTTCACTCAGATCCAAACAGTTTACAGTTTCGCAGTTTGTCGCTTTCGTCGTGAGTGAACAAAATCTCAATACCCAACCGCCTCAAGCTTATATGAACCAATTGTATGATGGATTTGTGAAGCTTAGCCTGGAGGAGATAGAGGAAGACGAAATTCTTCGGGCCAAACCGGAATATAGGAGCCTGGTTCAAGAGTATAAGGAAGGAATCCTCCTGTTCACCATTATGGAAAAAGAAGTGTGGAATAAGGCTTCGGAAGATACCACAGGACTTCGGGCCTTCTATGAAAAGAACAAAGGGAAGTACGAAGCCGGAGAGCGCCTCCGGGCACGGGTCTTTTCCACGGATGATTCACTATTTCTAAACCTGATTAAGAAGAAAGTAGCAGGCGGGGATTCGATAACCCGTCAAGACTTTAAGAAATTCAAGGCTGTCCAGGGGCCTCGAAATTTCGCTCCCGGAGAGAGCAAGGCTGTTGACCGGGTTTCCAAAGCAATCGGCGTGTACACTACACGCGTGGAGGGCACGTTCTATATGGTTCAAATTGATAATTTAGTGCCTCCCGGAGTCCGTACATTGGAGGAGATCCGATCGCAGGTGATTTCCGACTACCAGGATTACCTGGAAAAAAAATGGATAACTGGATTACGAACAAAATACCCGGTCCGAATCAATAGCAAGGGAAAGAAATTCGTTATTCGTGAACTGATCAAGCCGTGAAAACCATTCGTCCATATTTCCGCCTTATTCCAGTCTTCATCCTGATGTCCGTCCTGTTGGGGGGATGTGAATTGATACGATGGAAGAATGAAGCGCCTGTGAAGGCTCCGGGCCCCAGGCCGCTGGCCCGCGTGAACGATCTGTATCTATACGAAGATGAATTGGCTGGGATCGTTGATCAGAAATCCACTGTTGATGACAGTACGGCCAGGGTAACGGCCTATGTAAACAGCTGGATCCGCAAACAACTGATTATTCAAGAAGCGACAAAGCGAATGAATATTGATGAGGCGGAGGTTGAGCGGAAGGTGCTTGACTACCGTTACAGTCTCATTGCCTACGCGTATCAGAATTTTTATATCCGTCAACGTCTCAACGACAATGTGACTTTACAGGAGATTACTGATTATTACAACGGCCACTTAGACAACTTCGCGCTCAAGCAAAACATCGTTCGCGGAACTTACATCAAAGTGCCCAAGACCGCACCCCGTACAAACAAAGTGAAGGATATGATTTTCTCAACCAAGGATAAGGATGTGGAGGAATTGCG
>JANNAZ010000297.1:0-3667 GCA_031384895.1 Cyclobacteriaceae bacterium
TTGCCTGGCAGCATGTTTTCTGCGCGTTCAACATCCTGGTGAGCACTCCCCTCTCCACCGGAGTGGGGCCGGGGGTGAGGCCTGATCCCTTTGGAAGAGACATCAAGTTGAGCAATGGCAACGTCTCAAGCCGCATTCTACCGATCAAGATCCATGACATCGACGCCGAAGACAAAGCCATCCTCGAAACAGAAATCGGCGGTGTGCTGAGGGCCATTGACTTCATATATAAAGAGGCGGGTGTTAACCGGCCCTTGCGGTCAAATGAAGAGAACCCGGGTAAAAACCAAAACCAAACCACCTACCGCAACCAGGTCAACAAAGTAGCCAACGCCATCAAGGAGATTATTTCTGGCATGAAGACGCCCGCTTCATCTAACGCTTCACCGATTGAACGGAAAGCAGATCTGCCCATTTTCAAATCCCATCGGATACGGAAATATATCATTGCAGCAATCGCTCTTTTCCTGGTCGTCTTCCTTTCGGGATATTATTTCTATCCCAAGCTGGTTTCGTCTTCTGAAGTGGAGGAAGTAGACAAATCCATCGCGGTCCTACCCTTTACAGACCTCACGCCTGGCCATGACATGGAGTATTTTGGTGACGGTATCGCGGATGAAATCATTAACTCACTCACGACACTGAAAGATCTCAAGGTAACCGGCCGGACATCATCGTTTCAGTTTAAGAATGAGAAAGTGGACCTGAGGACGATTGGTGAAAAACTTGGCGTTGGGTATGTGCTTGAAGGAAGCGTTCAGAAATATGCTGACCATTTGCGCATTACGGCTCAACTCATCCGCACGAGTGATAACTTCCATGCCTGGTCACAACGGTTTGATATGGAGGAGGTAAACATCTTTAAAATTCAAGATGCCATAGCCGCATCTGTTGTCGAAAAACTTCAACTCACGCTCTCAGCATTTGAAAGAAAGCAGATAATCAAAAAGGAAACCAATCCTGCCGCCTATAGCGAATTTCTCAAAGGCATACACATGCTGAAGGATGGCAAATTTCATCCCGCGCGCTCCTTTTTTCGTCGTTCCATCTCATTGGATCCCGAATACGCACCCCCTTACGCCTTCCTGGGGATTGCCATGGCTCGCTCCATTGACAGAACCAATCGTGACTCCGTTAACGCTACCATTCGTTTTGCAACCCGTGCCATAGAACTTGATTCTGACATGCCCGAAGGATATTCAGCACTTGGACTAATTGCTTGGACCAGCGAGCATGAGTTCGGCAAGGCGCAGCAGTATTTTGAAAAATCAATCGAGCTCAATCCCTCATCCTCCTACACCAAGAACCGATATGGCTACTTCCTCACTTGGATGGGAGATTTCTCCAAGGCCTGTCGGTTGGCGAGAGAGGCACAAGCATCGGACCCGATTGACAATAATAGTTACACGATTCTGTTAGACTCAGCCTATTACAATGGCGACGCAACGGCAGCAACACGAATTCTGTCGGACTATGGTCGCGTATTTGGAAAAGATACACGGTGGCTAAGGGGATTTCTCATCTTGACGTACCAGCGCGGGGCGTACAAGGAACTATGCAAACGGATTGATTCCCTCGCAAAGAATGGCCATGAACTAGATAATGTTGAACTAAGTACGCTGGCGCGTTGCTACTCAAAAATGGGAATGAACAAGGCCTCAGACAGTATTCTCCTGCTGCTTCGAAAAATGCCCATCGACAACACATCAGGGTACTATTATCAACTCGCCAGGGTGTTCGCGATCCAAAACAAAGCAGATTCCTGCTTCAGCAACCTAGCCCGGTCAATTAACCGCTATGAGTTGGAATCCGTAATCGCCCTTAAAATCGATCCGGACTTCGCACATCTTAGCAAGAATCCAAGATATTCAGAACTTTATCAGCAGCTGGGTTACGACAAGTATCAGAGGGATAAATATAAAAAGTGAAAAAACGAAAAGTGAAAAGCAAAACTCACCTCCACTATTCACTATTCACTATTCACTTTTACTTTTTAGACTATCTTTGACCATGGCCTCCCTCCTCCCCGGCTTCGAGTACGACATCTTTATCAGTTACCGCCAAAAAGACAACAAAGGCGATAAGTGGGTATCGGAATTTATCCGGGCCTTGAAGACAGAACTCGAGTCCACCTTTAAGGAAGATATCTCCATCTATTTCGACGAGAATCCGCACGATGGCTTACTGGAAACACACCATGTTGACAAGAGCCTAGAAGGCAAGTTGAAATGCCTTGTCTTCATCCCGGTCATTTCTCAAACCTATTGCGATCCGAAAAGCTTCGCCTGGAAGGATGAGTTTTGCGCATTCAATGCGATTGTCAAAAATGACACGGTTGGTCGGGACATTAGATTGGGGAACGGCAATGTAGCCAGCCGAATCCTGCCGGTCAGGATTCATGACCTGGATGCGGCAGACAGGACCTTGCTCGAAAACGAATTGGGCACGGTTCTTCGGTCCGTCGACTTCATCTTCAAAACTCCGGGCGTAAACCGGCCGCTGGCAGTCACCGACAAAAAAGAAGACAACCTCAACAAGACTTTCTACCGTGACCAGGTAAACAAGGTGGCGAATGCCGTCAAGGAGATCATCTCGGCGATGAAAGAGCCACTGGGTGTTCCCGCGACTGACGGAAGCAGGGCATCAGCACCAAAAGCGGTTTCAACGTCTTTCTGGAAGCAGGCGAAGGAGCGCAGCCTCGACCGGGTGGCGCTTGTATATGGTGTTTTTGCCATCGCCGGAATCCGCCTGGTGCAGGACCTGACCAGCCGCAATTATCTCCGCAATCCATGGTCTGACTTGTTCATCGGAGCGATTGCCATCGGATTGCCACTTGCCCTTTGGTTCGCCTGGCGGTATGAATTCAGCCCGGATGGGCTCATCCGAACTTCTTCATTAGAAGCGAAATCCAACCCCTATGGGGCATCGCAAAAAAGACCGCTTACGGGTAACCTCGCGCTGGGAATATTATTGGCACTACTGTTGGCCCAATTGGTTGTGTTCGCTCCCGGGAAGAAAAGCGCAGACACGAAATCAATTGCGGTGCTTTACTTTGACAACATCAGCAACGATCCGGAACAAGAGCCCTTCAGCGACGGTATCACGGAAGAAATAACGGCACACCTCTCCCAGATTCCCAGTCTTCGGGTGACCAGCCGCACGTCGGTTCTTCCCTATAAAGGAAAAACCAAAGCGATCAATATCCGGCAGATGGCCGAAGAGTTGGGGGTAGACAATATCCTGGAGGGAAGTGTTCGAAAGTCCGGGAACAAACTGCGAATCACCTCACGGTCACGAAACTTGAGCGTAAAAAAGTGGATTTCGTTGTCGTGCAGGATCGGTGTGGTCACGGGCGGGCAGTCTTCGGTGCAGTCGTTGTCATGAAAAATAAGCCGCTGAGTTAGCTGGCAACCAAACTGATTGTACTGACTCGCCGCTGTGCGTACAGCCTAGTCTATTATTAATATAAACTATTATTCTAATAGCGACAAATAACTACCAAGGCTCACGAATGCTTATTTAACTTACCCATTATTAGAGGCTGCCTTGATAGCGACGCGGCTACAGCAGCGGCTTCCACTCGGCGTTAAACACTTTCCACACACCGCCCTCACGCCGAAAACCTGCCGTCATGTCCCAGCTTTGAGCGGTATCTGGCAGCATGCCC
>JANNAZ010000231.1:0-4159 GCA_031384895.1 Cyclobacteriaceae bacterium
GCGGGAAGTTCATCGTCAACCGAACGGTGTGATTTAGTATATTTGGTAATGGCCTCATTAGTTCCTGGCTTTGCGTACGACATTTAAATCAGCTACCGGCAGAAGGACAACAAGCATCTTTCCGCGGGTCAGGCAGGTGAAGGCTGGGTAACGGAGTTTGTTAAACACCTGAAAGAGGAGCTTGACGCAACCTTCAAGCAGGATATTTCGATCTACTTTGATGCCAATCCCCACGACGGGCTGGGCGAAACTCACCATGTCGATAAGAGCCTTGCGGGGAAGCTGAAGTGCCTGATCCTGATTCCCATAATCTCCAGAACCTACTGTGATCCGCAGAGCTTTGCCTGGCAGCAGGAGTTTCTTGTTTTTCGTGACCAGGCCAAAGCCGATTCCTTTGGGCTGGAAGTAAGATTGGCGAACCAGAATGTGGCCAGCCGCATTTTGCCTGTGCAAATTCACGAACTAAGTTCAGAGGACCAGGACCTTTTTGACCGGGAGAACGGCGGCCCGCTTCGGGCGATTCCGCTTGTTTTCAAATCCCAAGGTGTCAACCGGCCCCTTACCCCTTCCGACAGTCGAGCGGAAAACACGAACAAGACCCTGTACCGCGACCAAATCAACAAGACTGCCAACGCGGTTGAAGAAATCCTAAGTGTATTAACAGCAAAACCGCAAGCCGCTTCCCAGCAAAAAGACAAGAACGAACCAAGGCCCTCATCAAGCTTAAGAAAAACACCGAATTGGTTTTGGTCCGAGCTGCTTCGCCGAAACATCTTTCGTGCCGCATTCTCATATCTGGTCCTTGCGCTAGCGGCGCTCCAATTGATCCGCCTGCTTGTCAGTTGGATCGGATTGTCGGATCAACTTACAATTCTTGCCTCCTGGATCCTGGGATTGTTCTTTCCTGTTGCAATGACTATGGCTTGGCTGTATGAAATGAGCCCGGGCGGATTTATCCGGATCGATTCACAAGAATCTGCCGGCAATCCCTATCTCCCATCCCAGAAGAAGCCGTTCACCGGTGGACTAATCGCCGTCCTGGTCATTTTGATCATTGTTCTATTTTTTGTCAAGCCTCCCTCACCGAACAAACCTGTTGCGCTCCCCCAAAAATCGATTGCAGTGATTCCGTTTGAGAATCGGAGTGAAGACCCAAAAGACGCCTATTTGGCAGAGGCGTTGACCAATGAAATAATTAATCGCCTTACGGTGCTAAGCGATTTGCGGGTGTACAAGACCAATAGCCGCAACTACGATACAATAGCCATGACACTGGATGTGCTCACTCTCTTGACCGGTACAGTACAACGGACCGGAGACACGGTATTGATAACAGCCCAACTTGTCGAGCTGCCTAAGAAAAATAACATCTGGGGTAAAACTTTTACCAAACGGACACGCGATATGATGGCCATTCGATCGGACGTCGCCGAGCGGATTGCGGACGTACTGAAAATAAAAATTACTGAAGTAGAACAAGGTAGACTTAATCATCGGCCGACCGAGAATGCAACAGCGTACGAGTACTACCTGCGAGGCCGCAAGTTGTATGAGTACCAAAAAAACGACAGCAACGATCTGGCCATACAGAAGTTCAAGGATGCCATTGCCCTTGATCATGAATACGCAAGTGCCTGGGCAGGACTCGCTGATGCCTATGGTCAGATGGGGCCACGCTACGGCAGAGAATTGTTCTGGGCCGATTCCAGTCTTTCGGCAGGAAAGCGCGCCGTGCTGCTGGACACCACCTTGTCCGATGCGTTCAAAGGACTTGCTCATGCCTACGCGTCAATGAATAGGTACGATACAGCAGCCATTCTCTTACGTAAAGCTGTTCAACTGGATCCCAACAACGCAAAAGCTGTAGGCAACCTGGGGACCGATTGTATGCTAAATGGAGACTTAACCGAAGCCCTCCGATGGGAAAAGAAAGCCGTCTGGCTTGACCGGAAGAATCCCATCCCCTACCACATTGTCGGATGGATTTACCGGTGGCTCGGCGATCTGCCACAAGCCGAAACCTGGTTCAAGAAATCCATGGAGCTTGATCCAAACGTATCCATTTGGGACAATTATGAACTACTGGCCTATTGCCTTGTGGGTCAGGGTAGATCGGGTGAGGCTATGGAACTTATTCAGACTGTAGTAAGTCCTGACTCTACCGATTCAAGACGGCTGGAAACGGCGGGGCTCATCGCGCATTTTGCTGGTGACAAGGTCCAGGCAAAGAACTATTTCCAACGCTCAATCGACCACAATCCATCCTTTAAGGATGACCTCATCACCGTCAGTCCCATAGGCCTTGGTCAAATTCTGCTGGAGGAAGGAAACAAGGTGGACGCGGAGATGTATCTGGCGCGAACACTTGAAGTGAATCTTCGCGAACTACAGAAAAACACGCTGGATGACGATCCTGCTTTTTACGTCTCCGCGATTTATGCCATCAAGGGAAATCGCCAAGAGTCATTGATCTATCTGAAGAAGGCCATTGAATTCAAATGGATCGACTATGCCAAATTCGTCGATGGCCCCTGGTTTGCGAGATACCGCAACGACCCCGAATTCCTTGCGATCATTGACGGGCTACGCAAGAAAATCGAGGTGATGCGAGTGCAGGCTGAGGGTTTGTAAACCCTCTAATTTACTTTTCCAATTTTGTAATCAGGGGATGGTGGCATTGTTCCAGGAGGAGTGGCCGGGCATTTCACTAACCCTGCGGATATCGGAAGCCCTCCATTTGCATAGACAATACCGGAGATCACTGCTGTAGCCATAGATGTTCCTGTCATGTATGCATACTGATATTCACCCGCGCTATCCTTGACATACGTAGAAAGCACCATAGTTCCCACGGCAGTCCAATCTACCGTTGATGCCCCATAGTTAGAATAATCTGTACAGGTCTTATTCCAATTTAGAGCAGCTACCGTAATAATTCTCCCAGCCTCAGGACCGTTTCCATTATAGCATCCTGGCCAAACATCGCCTGCGTCCCCACCATTGTTTCCAGCCGCCATGACTACGTAGGTCTTATCATTTGCAAGGTTTTCGATAGCTCTCCGAATAGACTTTCGAGAAGTTTCGCATCCCGCTCCCACAATTTTTCCAAGGCTCAGGTTGACAACATCATTTTCCTGGTTGACCGAGGAAATATGGTCAAGCGCTTTCCTCAAATCCGATAGACTACCCTTCCCTTCTTCATCAAGAATTTTGATAGATACCACTTTGCCACCTGGAGAAACGCCTAAACAACCAAAGGATTCATTCTGCTTAGCCGCAGCAATCCCGGCAACATGGGTGCCGTGCCCAAGATCATCATCGGACCAAACCTTGCCTGCAACGAATGACTGAGAAAAGACATCGTCAATGACAAGGTCCGGATGCCTTTGGATTCCACTATCCACAATCCAAATCCTTTTGCCGTCTGTTGTAGGAACCTTTGGCCCCCCGGCAACAGACACTGCGTAACTCAAGGTGCCGCAAGTACTTGGAGGTGATGACGGAACACCATAATCACCTTGAGGCACTTGATCACCTTGATGGATTGGATTACCCTGATGGATTGGATTGCCTTGGTGTATCGGGTTACCCAAATTGACTACATCATTGGGGTCTACGTCGTCAACCTTGGGATTACTCCTTAATGTTGCTGCTTCAGCCGCGGTTAAGTCAATGGTAAATCCAACGGCAACATCAACTACAAAAGTTCCTTCATCAACATCCCGTAATCCGGTATCTCTAATAAATTTCCTTACATCATCTCTTTTATTAGTGCGGCTTAGCTGATTCCTGCTCCGTTGAGTAGTGCGATTATTATCCCTCACCTTTCCATCTTTCAGAATAGGTTTAATATGCTTCAATGTAACCACCCACGAAGTTGGGGCTGATGATGCGGCCTTGATAGCCGCCTCATGTGAACTATCTTTAGCCAAGAAAATACCCACAACCACAATACCTGCTATGGCGGTTATAGTCGAAGTGATGGCCGCAAAAAAAGATCTATTAACTGGTGACATTGGTTCAGATTACAGTTTATTCTAAATCTAATATACCAAATTTGAAAGGATTGGGACGAACCGCGAGGCAACAACATTCTCAAGAGTGCCAAAATCCTCCAAATCAAAGGAGTTTGTCAGGAAACCCAATCAAGAATTTTTCC
>JANNAZ010000302.1:0-1661 GCA_031384895.1 Cyclobacteriaceae bacterium
GTTACGTTGTAGTTTTGGGTTCTTAATTTCGTTCGGTGTCGCGGGAGAGAACGGAGCAGGTCGCTAAAGCCATTCCTTCGTCATTAGGCTTTAGCTCCTATGCCGCGCTACGTTTCATACACGCACGTTACCGCCAATGCCCTTCGTGTAACGGGACAAATTCTCCACGACAATAAAAAGTAACGAATGACAAGCCCACCTATTAAGTTTCTGCACGGGGAGAAATGATCGTTTCGTTAGACCCTTCGGACAATAAAAAATGTAAAACTTAAGGACAAGGGACACGGTTGACGAATAAGAGAGGTATAGTAATCCCCACCGCACTGCAACCGGGAGAGATTTGTCTCGTCCTGAAATAGGTTTACGGAAAAACGTAAATTTATTTCGCACAAAAAAATGAAACATCAACAAAAAAGCAAACCTGGGAGCCAAGCGACCAGGGAAGAAATAATTGCCGAATATCTAACTGGCGTTTACAGCTATCGTGAACTCGGAGCCAAACATGACATCCCACATCGCAGTATTTGTGACTGGGTCAGAGAGAGTCAGGGCAGGAAGGAGTCATGGAGAGATCAAACCAAAAGGCTCAATCAACTGGCGAAGGAACATACACCTGATGTCCCTAAAGAAGTTTCCGCGGGCTATGACATAAGCCCCGACATGGTGCGCTTAAGTTTGGCCAATATGTATTTGCATGGCTTTGCCACACCACAAATACACGAGTACGATACACTGAGCAGCGAAGACCGTTGGAACGAAACCTTTGATGTGATATTGGCTAATCCGCCTTTTATGACACCGAAGGGCGGCATACGTCCTCACAAAAAGTTTGGCGTGCAAGCCAATAAAGCTGAAGTATTGTTTACCGATTATATTGGCGAACACCTGAACAGCAATGGCCGTGCAGGGATTATAGTACCAAACGGAATTGTTGCCACGACTCAAACTGCCTACAAGCAATTGCGAAAGCTGTTGGTGGAAGATAGTTTAATAGCTGTGATCAGTTTACCTGCCGGAGTTTTTCAACCATACAGTGGTGTTAAGACCAGTGTGCTCTTGCTCGACAAACAATTAGCGAAGAAAAGTAAGCACATTCTATTTCTGAAAATTGAAAACGATGGTTTTGATTTAGGTGCGCAACGAAGAGAACAAGATAAAAACGATTTGCCTTTGGCTCTTAAAACTTTAGAAATATTTAAAGAGTGCTTAAGCAATGATAAGGCTTTTAAAGAATTGTCAAGTTTGGCAACGTTGGTCGATAGAGAAACTGTTTTAGGGAATAAGGACATTAGTTTAAGTGCTGAAAGATATTTTGTAGGGATAAAATCGCTAACGGAATTTGAATTAGTAAAGCTTGGTGATGAAAGGTATTTTAAAATTGAAAGCGGTGGGACACCAAGTTCAGAAATTGAAGAGTATTGGAATGGAAATATTCATTGGGCTACATTGAAAGATTTACCAGCTTCAGATTTTATCACAACATTAAATAGTACAGAAAGAAAGATTACAGAATTAGGGTTGGCAAAATCTTCAGCAAAATTATTACCGGCTAATTCAATATTAGTTTCATCGAGAGCAACAATAGGAAGAATAGCTATTAATAAAATTCCAGTAGCAACAAATCAGGGTTTTAAGAATATTGTAATTCAAGATTTTTCAAA
>JANNAZ010000277.1:0-4148 GCA_031384895.1 Cyclobacteriaceae bacterium
GAAATCGATTAGATGTTACTCCCTTGTGCTTGGCATGATCGGGTTGTTGATTGGACCTTGTTCGCAGGCACAATCATGCCTCGAGGGTGATTGCAGGGATGGATTTGGTGAATTGGACTCCAGAGAATCATTTTACGTTGGTACGTTCATAGGTGGAAAATGGGATGGCCCTGGCGTGAAGTATAATAAGGAGACAGGGGCAATAACAATGGCCTATTATCAGGCGGAGCAGCCAACCATTTCTATCGTGGAATTTTTTTCTGGCAACCTTGAATTTGGATACAGAAAAAAGAACGAGAGCGACGGAAAAATGTACTTGTACAATGGATTTAATTTTGGCGGAGATGGACTCTATAAATTCATTGACGGCCGTAAGACTAACCTGGATTTTGATTTCAAGGCGAGTAAATGCCTGATCGGCGATTGCCAAAATGGATTTGGGGCTGAATACCTGATTTCCGTAGACATAAAAAATGATACCGCAGCCTTTCTCTTTGTTGGTCACTACAGCTCGGCTATATGGTTTGGAGAAGGTGCCTACTATGAATTCAATACGGGAGATTTTTTTGTTGGAAAGTTCGCCGACAATAGAGAATGGAATGGTGCATTGATTAACAATGAGGATGGCTTGGCCTCCTTTATGGTCGATGGAAAGGAAATCAAGACGCTTGGTTATCAGATCCCGGAAGTGCCAACAGGACAAGCAAAACCACAGGACGGGAAAAAGAAGGGATCATTTTGGAAGGGGCTGGGTGATTTCGCTGCGGAGTCCCCCGGCTTAGGCGCTGAGGCGCGCCCTGAACTACGCGGTGAAATATTTATAGTGAACAGAACATCTAAGAAAATACTGAAGGTCTCGGTCTCCACCCAACAAGATTCCAAATGGAGCGCGAACATCTTGGGGGCTGAATTGAGTATTGGACAAATGGCTAAGTTGACCATTCCGCAAAGCCATGAAAAGTCTTGCACCGTTCAGGTGCGTGTTTCCTTTGCGGATGGCAGCACGGCAACCTGGAAAGAACTGGATCTCTGCAAGTACCACAAATTTGAACTTTTGCCAGAGGGAAAGATGCAGCCTAAAGTGGACTAATTTTGCGTCTTGATTTATGAAGGCAATGCGATTGCCTGTTTATTTGCGGGCTACTTGATACGCCTTTTCGCCCTGCTGCTCCGTCTCTTTTACAACCCCCAACTGCTTGAGTTCATTGAGCATCGCCTGGATGGAGGGCTCATGCTGCGTTCCAAGGTGACTCACGAGCTGACCGTAGGTCTTAAAATCGTTGGGGGATTTCCTGAAGTCGGTGATAAAGTTGAGAATGTCAATTTTCTTCATGGACTGATGGGATTTGGTGGAGATGCGAATGAGAAGGTAAAAGGTTATGGTTTTGGGCCAGATTCTCAGCCCCAAAATCCATGCAAAATCCGTATAGCGGACTGGTTGCCCTTTGGCAATTCCTTTACACCACTCCATTTACATTTGATTTCACAATGACAGTAGATTAGGGCTCCCTGGTTTATCATTGGGCGAATGAAATGCACTTCGAACGGGGAAGTTACTGGATAAATTAAGTGACTACATTTGGTAAACGCAAAGTATGAAAAAATGGGTATTCCTAGCCTTGCTGGTAGTTGCTGGTGTGGCAACCTATGCCCAAGAAAAGATTCCCTTTGAGAATATTGATCAGACTTGGCAGAACGGGGCAGATCGACGAGACTCTTCGTTGTTTGCGGGTGCAAAATATTTCGTTCCCGCTATCTTAATTGACGTGAACTACAATTATTCATTCAACAATCCAATCGACAATACTGTCGTTGGCTCAACGGCACTGGCACGACACAATGAAATGCAATTGTCTGCCCTTCACATTGGCGGTGACTTTAATTATCAAAACGTGCGTGCCCGGATCATGACGCAGTTCGGAACACGGTCTGCGCTTGTTCCGCGAAATGACTTGAGTACCTATCGCGGGCAGTATGACCTTGCAACTGTTTACCACAACTTGAGTGAAGCCTATGCAGGATATCATTTCAATAAATGGTTCGGCATCAACGTTGATGCTGGATTATTCATGTCCTACGTCGGATTGAACTCGTATTACCAGGCTGAAAACTGGGAGTATCAGGCGTCGTTTACAAGCGACAACACCCCTTGGTTTTTTAGCGGCATTCGAATTCAAATTTTTCCAAGCAAGAACCTTAAAATTGAGCCATGGATCATCAATGGCTGGCAGAGCTACGGTAAGTTCAACACCATGCCAGGCCTCGGAGGTAGCATTACCTGGATGTCGGAAAACAGCAACCTGAAGCTTATCACTAGCAATTACTACGGAACCGATGCTGCAGGTATTCCGGGCCGCACCCGTTTTCATTCAGACAATAGCGTCTTAATGCGATATTACAATAATCCAAAAAGCAGGGGAGTTACCAGAATGGCATTTTCCCTTACCGGGGATATCGGTTTTGAAAAGGGAGGTGGCGTAAATGGCTTCGACTCTTCGGACCCGATTAGCCCTGCTCAGTATTTCACTAGCGCCATGATATACAATAGGGTATGGTTCGCAAATAATAAGATGGCCTGGACCCTCGGGGGCGGGGTGATGAATAATCCAGGGAGATACCTCGTCCTTTCTCCAACCGGACAGGCCAGCCCCTTACCAAATCCGACAAACCCGACTCAGACTGCAGGCACTTTTCCGTTTTCTGAGAATCCAGGAGATGCATTCAACGGATGGGACTGTTCGACAAACATTGACTTCATGCCCAAGCAGAGCATCACATTCCGGGTTGAGTGGGTGCACCGCGAGTCAAGTGTTCCCTATTTTGCGGGACCTGGCGGAGTTACCTCGCAGACTGGCTTGACTACTTCTGTTTTGGATCCAGCATGGAGGCCTGATCTGGTAAAATCTGAGACACGGCTGATCTTTGCTGTGTTGTTCAGAATATAGGCCCACATTCCTGCTGTCGTGTTTCCTTTTCGCTGTCCTGATATTTCTTTACCTTGAGAAAATGAAAAATCTGCTGATTCTTTTTCTTCTGATTTCCGGTTGTGCGCCGCAGAAAAAGGAAACACCTTTGTCAGCGATGGCCCCGGTACCCGAATCCCAACTGAAACAATTCAAATTGCAAAATGCAAACGGCATGAAAATGACCGTGACCAATTTCGGTGGCCGAATTGTTTCTCTGTGGGTGCTCGATAAGTCCGGCATATTGGCCGATATCGTTTTGGGATACGACTCGGTGAAGCAATACCTGTCGGGGAATCCGTACTTCGGCGCACTGATCGGCCGTTACGGAAACCGGATCGCTAAAGGTAAATTCTCCCTCGACGGAAATACGTTCCAATTGGCCACGAACAATGGCGCCAATGCGCTACACGGTGGACCAGGCGGTTTTCACAATGTGCTTTGGGTTGTTGAGCCGAAATCAACAGAATCCGGAGAATCTTTGATCATGAAGTATGAGAGTCAGGCCGGAGAGGAGGGATACCCCGGGAAACTTTTGGTGACGGTGACCTACACGCTTACACACGGAAATGAATTAATCATCGACTACCTGGCTATAGCGGATCAGCCAACCGTTGTGAACCTGACCCATCATTCGTTCTTCAACCTGGCCGGCGAGGGTGTGGGAGATATCCTGAATCATACATTTAGAATTAACGCAGATCGCTATTGTCCTGTTGATGAGGGGTTGATTCCAACCGGCGAATTGAAATCCGTTGTCGGAACTCCATTTGATTTTCTTCAGCCTCACCCGGTAGGTGAGCGAATCAATCAGGATGACCAGCAACTAAAGTTCGGGAAAGGTTATGATCACAACTGGGTGTTGAACAAAGCCGGCAGCGAACTTTCACTTGCCGCTAGCGTAACCGAACCAACCAGCGGTCGCGTAATGGAAGTCTGGACTACCGAACCCGGGCTTCAGTTCTATTCCGGAAATTTCTTAGAACCGTCTGAGAAAGGAAAGGGCGGAAGGACGTACGATTTTCGCACGGCATTCTGTCTAGAAGCCCAACACTTCCCCGATTCCCCAAATCGTCCGGAGTTTCCATTGACTGTATTAAGACCGGGTGAAGTTTATTTGCAGAAGACTATGTATCGTTTCACAACCTTGAACTTGAAACTATTGTTGTCCGGGGAAAGTTTTAA
>JANNAZ010000360.1:0-3251 GCA_031384895.1 Cyclobacteriaceae bacterium
GCTCCGGCCCCGACAGAATATTCTCCTGACCCTTTTCTGACTAAAGATTGACTAATATACGGTAAAACTTCTTGGCGGTTTCGCTACTAGCCGCATCGACCCAATGAGTTATACCATTACTATCGTCTGCCGCCGGGACGATTCCGGTTACCTCGGTTTCCCATGTGTGAGCAGAGTCCAGATTCGTAACGGACTGCACATAATAAACCCTGCCTGCAGCACTAGGCCAAGAAAGCACGAAACCCTCCGAAGTCTGACCCAGCGTCACTCCGGACACCGCGTTCGAGGTGGAGATCTCGAGCGTCACTGTCGCCAAGTCCGAACCCAAGTAGGAAGAATCGTACGCCTCGAAAGCGAAGCTGTCATTACCCGACTCGAAGAGGCCCGGCGTGTAGATAAACTCTCCATTCTCGCTGATGGTTACCCAGCCCTTTGTTGCCTGTCGTACGAGTCCGAAGCTCGGCAATGAATCCCCGTCCACATCGGTCGCGGCGAGCGTGCCGTGCGCTACGCCGTTAATCAATCCCAGCACTCTGTCCTGCGCCACCGGTGCATCATTCACGGCGGTGACGGTGATGTTGAAGTAATGCGCGGCACTGGTATCGACGCCGCCATTCGCGGTACCGCCGTTGTCGTGGATTCGGACGGTCACGATGGCGCTGCCGTTGGCGTCGGGTGCCGACCGGAAGGTCAGCGTGCCATTGGGCGCTATTGATGGCGCGATTGCAAACAGCGTGGGGTTGTCGTTGCTGACGATGAAGTCCACAATCTGGTTCGATTCATTCGCCGGTCCCCCGCTGATTCCTGTCGCCCAGCCCATCACCGTCTGCAATCCAGTATCTTCGAGGACCATCTTATCGCTCCCCTTCGTGAAGGAGGGTTGCTGATTCGGATATCCTATCACCCCATCCGTGACTTGAATTTGGTCGATAAACCATCCGGCGTATTCCCAATCTTGCCAGAACCAGCTTTTTCCTGGTTCAAGATGGTACAGGAAACGAATGCGGATGGTTTGTCCGACAAAGGCTCCGAGAGAGACTATTCGTTGTGAGAATGTCTGTTCCGTCCCACTCTGACCCACCCCATGCTGTGAATAGATATTTACCCATGAACTCTCCGATGGAACAGCGGCTTGTGAAGTACAAACCTGGACCGAGGCGATTTCTCCATCGCCTGTCAAGCCAAGCATGCTTTTGAAACGTAACTCGCTGCCCACTCCGACTGTCATCGGCGAATTCAACATCAGGAACTCATCCTGCATCGAAAATCCATCCAAAATTAGCCGAAAAGAATGAGGCATCGTATCCGCTACAAACCGCGTGCTAAGCACATTTGTTCCCGCATTTACCCCGTCGGTCTGCACCGTCAAATTGCTCAGTCCATTCTCGCCTCCTTCAGAAATATCACCGTTCACGTTAACCGCACTAAGACCGATTACAACCCCTATCATTACGGTGAATACCAGAAAGCGGCGCTTCGATTCCATAAGCTGACCAATCTGTGAATGAACCATTGAAAATGAATCAGTAATAACCATAATGATCTTTACAGCATTTCCAATACCAGATTGTGCATTCCCTGAACCTATCCCAAGATTTGAGATTTAACCCCAATAGTGATTGCCAACTAAGCACCTGCAATTGCTTCGAATACCGCGCTATTGCCTCTTTTCCAAGACAGTTGTCCAAATTTATGTGAATTAGTTATTTGCAGATAATAATATTTTAATAACACATACACATAGAATCACAGATGGAATTGAAGTAAAGGCCAAATTGAGGTAAAACCAACTCGCCGATGCTTCGGGGAGAAAGCATTCAACGTGTGGTAGAACTCAAATCGTCTAAACGCAAACAGTCCGCGCCACTGCTGGCGCGGACTGATTACTAAGGATTTTGCCCGAAGTTGGACTAATCCCAATCAAGATCAACTGCCGCTCGGAGTGCGGCGACGCCGGACAAGACCAACCATCGAAGTAAGCGCAACCCCAAACAATCCCGTGGTTGCTTCCGGAACCGGGGCAAAAGTTTGAGCATTCGCCGTTCCGCCGTCCAAGATCCCTGCTGTAATTGTTCCAAAGACTGTATCGTTAGTATGCAAAACCAACCAACGACTGCTCGGGTTGGCAGCATTCATTGAATTGTCCGCTCCAATCGAAGTCCAATCCCAGCTAATAGTACCACCGAGATTACTTTGAACCGTAAAGGGAGTTTGCGTACCATTGAGGAGACCTGAAAAACCCACAACACCGGCAGGAACCACAGGAACGGCCAAAAACTCAGCCGAAAGAAACCCTGGGGCAAGTGGCGCAAAAGGACTGTAGCTCAACCGTGAATTGTCTGAGAGAGGATCACTGACTGGAGGAGGCAACACAAAATCCATGCGGACCTGAACCCAGAAATCTAGACCATTTGCAACGAAGGCTTGCCCATCAATTACCGCAGCACCGGAGCGCTGAACTACAACCGTTTCTAATGTTCCGAAAAATGTGGCACCGCCTGCGCTTGGACCGTAAATTGACTGGAGATTACCAACTACTGCACCTGGTTGCACAACAACCGTTGGAGTTGTCGCAGTGACAAAATTAGTATTTAGAAGCACCGCATGCGCATTCTCAATACCTATGGTTAGAGCAACTGCTACAGCGAGCCCGGCGAAAGACTGCTGTTTGTTTATTTTGGAGTATTTATTCATATCTTTGTTCCTTGGTGTTGTTCGTTTGTTGTCTAAATTTGATTAACGCTTGAAAAGCGGGAGGTTTTGATGAACGTGCGAAAGTTTTACAAACTTTGATCGAATTGGGAAGATCCAAGAATCTGATTGTTGAGTCGGAGAGGTCGAGGAGGATCGGTAAGTGTTTGTCCTACACGGTCAGAGAGCTGTCTCAACGCAAAAAACGACCCCAGCGGATCGTTGGAAAGGACATTTTGGTTGTTAAGGTTTATTCTCACTGACATGAGAAAGGTTTCTACTCGCTTCCATCACGAATCGTCAATGAAAACTTTGTCTCAAAGTTGTTCTTTGCTCGGCTTCTTCTGCCGTAAGCATACCCCCCCTTTTCACGACCGCACCTTCTGCAAAAGCGGCAGCGGGGAACTTGTCCGTGGCGAGCCGAACTCGGAAATCTCCGTTTCGGCATTCTCTTCCGGCTTGCGACCGGACCGACCGGCTGATTTGCTGCAAGCACCATGAGCCACATTGCCCGCCCGATGGTCGAACTTCGTGACGTTACAAAGCGATTCGGAAGTTTC
>JANNAZ010000361.1:0-9931 GCA_031384895.1 Cyclobacteriaceae bacterium
ATGGATTTTCCCACGCGGCATAGCCAGCAAATTGCTCAGCCTCCTTTTCTATCATTGTTTGCAGATCCATGTTACCATATCCTTTGGTGATGCATTGATCGAACCGGAAGGGCGAACAAGAACATTCCAATATTCCTGTGGCTTATTGTTGTCATATAGGGTAGCCCCCTTCTGCTTGTAATCATCCGAACGGAAATACGTCATGGTTTCCATTCCCATGGGCCGCCAAAAAGTCTCCTCAACATATTGTTCGAATGGCTTTCCTGTAATCTTCTCAACGATAAGCGCTGCTGCAGGAGGGCCTGAGTTGCAGTAGGACCCGCGCGTTCCCGGAACCCATCTCGAAATTCTCGAATGGGGATGGTACGCCAATCCATCTTTCACAGAAATAGGGACAGGTTCGTTATGGGCATATTCACACAGGTGAATATCATCCCACCCAGTGGTGTGCTCAAGCAAATGAACAATCCGAATAGGGTTTGTTGCCTCCCATCTGTTCTCAAATGCCAGGTCCGGAACCAAATCATGAACTTTGTCGTCGAGCCGTAGGCGCCCCTCTTCCTGGAGCTTTAAAATGGAGAGTGAAACAAACATTTTGGAGGTGGAGCCGATGCGGTACATTGTGGTCGAATCGGCATCGATGTTCTTTTCTACATCGGCTTTGCCCAATCCGGTAATCCACACGGGGCCGCTTGAATCGACCAGCGCAATACCGGCCGAGGGTGTGTGCGTCTCCTTCAAGACGCTCTCAATGGCCGCCTTCAATTGAGGAATGGTTTTGATTATTGAATCTGTCTTTGCCTTATTCTGTCCATTGGCACTGAAGGTGATTAGGAAGGCCATGACAACCAAGGTCAAGTTCTTGAAGGGCAGCATAATCTTCATCGTAGTGGGTTTTAGAAGAAGGGGTTTCGAACCTATCTCAACTGAACACAATTTAGGACTATTTCTCCTTACTCTGTTTCAGGGCCGTAAAGCTATTCTCCGTTCTGGCGGTTGGCCACCAACCAAACCACAAAGCCAGTGGGTTTACAGAATAAATTCAACGGTGGCAGGAGAAAACGATTCAAAAGTCCTACAGATTTGGTCACCTTTGTCAAGACGATTTCATTAAAGAAGAAACCCAACAGTGTGTTATGAAAAAATTACTTGTCTTGCTGTGTATATCCGCCGTTTTGGGCTGCAGCACAGAAAAAAAGGAAACCATCGATTTCGCAGAATTGCTCAAGGTTAGGGAATCCATTGAAAAGGGTTCCGGCAAGGCCATCTTGCAGTATGAAGAAATACTCGACAGCTCTTTGCTATCGAACATTGCGGTTGATCCGAAGTTCATTGCGCTGAAAAACCAGGCCGTTGCCGACCTGAATGATTTGATTGCTCAGGCCCTTGAACAGGGGGTTGACCGGCAGACCTTGATTGATTGTATCAAGGAGAATGGTGCAGATAGTCCCGAGTGCGAACAGTTTGTTCAACAAGTGAAATCCAATACTTCACCCAGGATGAAACAATTTGATGCCGATTTGGGAAAATTTATTGCCAATCACCTCAATGAAAATAGCCATCTTCCAAAGGCTACCGGCAATTGTAGAGTCTTACATGACGGTTCCTTTAAATTGCTTCAGGATGGCGATACCCTGTCCATCACCAGGACTGAGGGCTTCCAGGTCGAACAGTTCAGAGGTGACCGGAGAAAAGAAAAAATCACCTGGATAAACGATTGCACCTACCGCATTGAGCTGATTAAAGAAGAATCTCAAATCGCTGATTTGCAGGGCGTCAGTGAATTCCTGGATGATAGCTTTGTTGAAATAATCCGCGTCGGAGAAGATTACTACGTGTATAAACTTTTTAATACCGTGGACAACCAGGAGGGAGAGCTGGTTGACATTGGGAAGGTCTATATCAATAAATAAGAGTCATTTCTTCTTATTCCGCTTCAGGTCCCGGAAGAACTGTGCCCAGGCGAATGGGTTAAGTAAAGGGTTTACCACACCCATCTGCCGATTCGTGATCGACGTATTATACTGCTCCATATAATACCGGTAGTTCAGGTTTCCGTCCATGGGAGTCGAACGCATCATAAGCGCCATCAGCTCCGCATTCATGTTGCGGGGATCAATGCCGTTGTCTGCGGGTAAGTTCAAGGCCAATACCGCCTGTTTGAACACTTCCTCTGTCGGGAAAGGCAATATCGTCACCTCATTCAAGTAGGTGTTGTCGGTCGACATTTCCACGATAACCGTGAGAAAGTCTTCATTCATATTGTTTGGTACGATATAGGATTGCCGGTTATACCCCACCGAACTAATCACGACACTGTCACCCGCAAGGACTGGCATAGAGAAAAAGCCGGTGAAATTGGTGGAGGTGCCTCGCCCGGCCTTGGGTACATAAACGTGCACACCGGGGAGACCGCTGACGCTGTCCTCCCCCAAGACGATACCCGATAGTTGAATAATGCGCCTTTTATTGCCTTGCGCCTGACCTGACGTACTGGAGAAAAGTCCCGACACCACCACAATCAACACCAATACGTACACACTTTTTATTTTCATAGAATCTTTCGTTTCAAAGATATGGAGAAGGTCACGATCTGCCTAGCACTGTTTATAGCAAAGGTTTTTAGTAATCTTGTGATCGAATAACGTGAGACTGAAACATTTCAATATCGACCTGGGGGCCCAAATTTTCCTGGCCTGCTCCGACACGTCTCGGCTCCGCATCCTTCACCTCATCATGACCAATGGCGAAATGTGCATCAGCGATCTGGAGCGGATTCTGGAATTCACACAGGCTAAGACTTCCAGGCACCTTATTTACCTCAAGAACTCAGGCATTCTGTCTTTTCGCAAGCATAACCAATGGGTATTCTATCAAATCAAAGACGAGGTTATCGATATCCTCAAACTCATGCTCGACTTCCTCAAACGCGATCCCATACTGCAGAAGGATTTGCAAACGTTCCAGACCCTGTTCAGCAACCGAGAGCTTGCACTCAACAAATTCCAAATCCAGCCCTTGGGATACGCTGCCTCCCGATGAAACGATATACATGCATTCTCTTTGACCTCGACCATACGTTGTGGGATTACGAAACCAATTCTGAAGAAACACTGAAAGAACTTTTTGTTCGGTTCAATGTCTTGGAAAAAGGTGTGACCAGTTTTCGTTACTTCTTCGAGACGTTCCGTCGCGTCAACCTGGACCTTTGGGACCGGTATGATCGGGGATTGATTGGCCAGGAGGTGATTCGGACAGAACGGTTTCAAAGAGTATTCCATGAAAGCGGTGTAGATGACTTGCGGTTTTCGCTTGAATTCTCTGCAGACTATCTGCGTGAACTTCCTTTAAAAAAGAACCTGCTACCCCAGGCAAAGGAAATTCTAGACTACCTCCATCCACGCTACCCAATGACGGTCGTGACCAATGGGTTTGACGAGATCCAGTATACCAAAATGAGCTCCGCAGGAATCGATCACTATTTCAAACATATTGTCACCTCCCAGCGGGCCGGAAATAAAAAGCCATCCAAACAGATCTTCGAATTTGCCCTCGCGCAGTCGGGGCACAACACAGAGCATGCCGTGATGATCGGCGATAACCTCCAAACAGATATTGCGGGGGCCCTGGCCGCCGGGATCGATTCAATTTATTTCAACCCAGCGAAATTCATGCATGTCGCGAAGGTTACCCACGAGATCCAATCGCTTGATGAATTGAAGCAACTTCTCTGATCTCCCGGAAGGATTTTTAGTACTTTTGCCACGCTAAAAAAACAAACCATGTCAACCGGATTCTTTCACATCCCCCTCCCAAAAAACGAACCTGTTCTATCCTACGCGCCCGGAAGCAAGGAACGCGCCGCATTGAAAAAAGCCATTGAAGAGTCGCGCAACACAGCCCTGGATATCCCGATGTACATTGGCGGTGAAGAAGTTCGCAGCGGAAAGAAAAAAGCGATCTCTCCTCCACATGATCACAAGCACATCCTTGGCCATTTCCATGAAGGAGACAAGGGACATGTAGAGCAGGCCATTCAGGCTGCCCTCAATGCTAAAGAACTTTGGGCCAACCTTTCCTGGGAACACCGCGCAAGCATTTTTCTCAAAGCGGCCGACCTACTAGCTGGCCCTTATCGATTCAAAATGAATGCGGCAACCATGCTCGGTCAATCAAAGAATCCATATCAGGCAGAAATTGATGCATCCTGTGAACTAATTGATTTTCTCCGGTTCAACGTCTATTTCATGGGCCAGATTTACAGCGATCAACCGGAATCAAGCCCGGGCATCTGGAACCGAATGGAATACCGGCCGCTGGAGGGGTTCACTTTCGCATTGACGCCATTTAACTTTACGGCCATCGGCGGTAATTTGCCTACGAGCATGGCCATGATGGGCAATACAGTGGTGTGGAAACCTGCCAACACCCAGATCTATTCAGCCAATGTTTTCATGCAGATCCTGCGAGAAGCCGGGCTTCCTGACGGTGTTATCAACCTGGTCTATGTAAGTGGACCGACAGCAGGAGAAGTGATCTTCAATCACCGCGATTTTACTGGCATCCAGTTCACGGGAAGTACTGGTGTATTTCAGGGCATGTGGAAAACCATCGGCGCAAACATCCAAAAGTATAAATCGTATCCCCGCATTGTCGGCGAGACCGGCGGAAAAGATTTCGTCATCGCCCACAAAAGCGCCGAGGCAAGGGCAGTGGCGACAGCGCTATCGCGTGGTGCATTTGAATACCAGGGCCAAAAGTGCTCGGCTGCTTCACGCGCCTATATCCCTTCCAACCTGTGGGAGGATGTGAAGACGCATTTGCTTGCTGATCTGAAGAGCTTCAAAATGGGAGGAACTGAAGATTTTGGAAATTTCATCAATGCCGTTATCGATGAGAAGGCCTTTGATTCCATAGCCAGTTATATAGAAAAAGCGAAACAGAATCCCATGAGTGAAGTCATCGCCGGCGGGACGTGTGACAAATCGAAAGGGTACTTCATTGAACCCACAGTCATCCTGACCAAAGACCCATCTTCCATCACCATGTGCGAAGAAATCTTTGGACCGGTATTGACCATCTACGTCTATCACGAAGAAAACTTTGAGCAGACACTCGAGTTGGTTGACCAAACCTCGCCTTACGCACTGACTGGGGCTGTACTCGCCAAGGATCGTTATGCCATTGAGATGGCCACTAAAAAACTGGTAAACGCCGCTGGTAATTTCTACATCAACGACAAGCCAACCGGTGCCGTGGTGGGTCAACAGCCTTTCGGCGGAGCTCGCGGGTCTGGTACGAATGACAAGGCTGGCGCCAAGGCAAACCTTATGCGGTGGGTGTCTATGCGCACGATCAAGGAGACATTTGTTTCGCCGACGGACTATCGGTATCCGTTTTTGGAAAAGGAATAAGTGATCAGTAGTCAGTGGCCGGTAGTCAGTAGAAAGTTTAGTGAGTCACGCGATCAACCATATTGAGATGAATATAAGAAGCCTGTTCTTACTCATTCTGATTTCTTCCTGCGCCCCTGCCACAAAGGAAAAAGTTAATGTTTCGGAATTGTATAACTACGACGTAGAAGCGCGAATCAAGGAACTTGGCATCGAACTGACCGCACCTACGCTACCACCCAATGTGAAGATCGTCAGCGCTGTTCGTACGGGTAACCTGATCTATCTTTCCGGCAACGGACCGTTGGAGACTTCTGACCGAAAGGCCTACAAAGGAAAGGTCGGCGTAGATCTTACCGTGGATGAGGGATACCAGGCTGCGCGTTCGACCGGCATCAACATGCTGGCTGTTCTCAAAGCCGAAATTGGTGATCTCAATAAAGTCGTAAGAATAGTTAAAGTGCTAGGCATGGTGAATGCCGAACCCACTTTCACCGAACATCCCCAGGTCATCAATGGCTTCTCCGAATTGATGATCCAGGTCTTCGGCGACCGCGGCCAGCACGCACGCTCCGCCATTGGCGTCGCCTCACTACCCTGGAATCTCGCCTGCGAAGTCGAGATGATTGTGGAAGTGGCCGAGTAATCAGATACCGGGCAGTGAAGTTACAGGTCGCAGGTGACAGGTCTCAGGTGGTCCCGCAAGTTGCAGGTCGCAAGTTACAGGTGGCGCTGAGAAGCTTCGTGAACTCGAACGCGCTGAAGCGAAACCGTTGCCCGCCACCGAGCCCCGAGCCACATTCGAATAATTGTCGTATCTTTGCACTTTAGTCCTCCAAATTCCCGTAGAAAGGGCCTTCTAACTGCAACAGAAGCCCATGCGTTGACCCAAGAGGCGCATTTAACAACAATTTTTTAGCGAGCCTCGCTGAAGTAAAAACAAACTAATGTCATTCGAAAAATTAAATCTTATTGAGCCCATTTTGCGCGCTCTTCAAACTGAAGGCTATACAACGCCGACACCCATTCAACAACAGGCTATCCCTGTCCTTCTCCAACGCCGCGACCTTCTCGGTTGCGCGCAAACCGGAACTGGAAAAACGGCAGCCTTTGCTATTCCGATTCTCCAACTCCTCCATGAGGATGAACTGTTCAAGAAAGGACCAGCCGGAATCAAGGCATTGATCCTCACACCTACCCGGGAGCTTGCAGCCCAGATCGGTGAGAGCTTCGGTGCTTACGGCAAATACCTCCGCATTCGCCATACGGTGATTTTCGGAGGTGTATCCCAGAAATCACAGACCGATGCGCTGCGCTCCGGCGTTGACGTCCTCATCGCTACGCCGGGCCGCTTGCTCGACCTCATGGATCAACGGTACGTTCACCTCCAGCACATCAAGATGTTTGTGTTGGATGAGGCCGACCGGATGCTTGACATGGGATTCATTCACGACGTGAAGAAAATTATCGCGAAGCTGCCGCAGAAACGTCAGACGCTGTTCTTCTCCGCAACGATGCCATCGGAAATTTCATCGCTGGCCAAATCCATCCTCACTGAACCGGTGCGCGTGGAAGTGGCACCCGTATCCTCCACGGCCAACACCGTGAAACAGGAAATGTATTTCGTGGAGAAATCCAACAAACGCTCTCTGCTGCTCCACCTCCTCAAAAATGACAAGGTCGAGTCAGCCCTGGTGTTTACACGCACCAAGCACGGAGCCGATCGCGTCGCCAAGGACCTCGTTCGCGCCGGTGTCAACGCTGAAGCCATTCATGGAAACAAGTCGCAAAATGCCCGCATCAAGGCATTGAGCAATTTTAAAGCCCGCCATACCCGCGTGCTCGTTGCCACCGATATCGCCGCTCGCGGTATTGATATCGATGACCTGTCGCACGTGATCAACTTCGAACTACCCAATATCCCGGAGACCTATGTCCACCGGATCGGACGAACCGGCCGTGCCGGCGCCAGCGGCATTGCCATCTCCTTCTGTGATTCAGAGGAGCGGGAATTTCTCCGCGATATTCAGAAGCTAATCTCGAAGGCCGTACCGGTGGTTGAAGACCATCCGTATCATTCGGTAGGTGGCTCCTCAGATCCCAGCAGGCCCCGGGTCCACCAGTCTTCCCAGTCAGCCAACGGTGGCCGCCGCCCCAAGAAACAGTGGACAGGGAACTGGCGCGGCAAACGTCAGGGCTGATTTTCGAACTCCGGATTTTGTTAGAGACACTATTCAATAGTAGATTTGACTATTGTTCATCTAACCCGTAACAGTTATGTCAAAAGGTCAAGACAAGAAAAAAGAAGACAAGAAAAAGCCGCTGAAGACGTTGAAAGAAAAGCGGGCTGAAAAGCGCGCCAAGAAAGACGGCAAGGGCGGCATTGGGATGTAATCCCTCAACGAGACGTGAGATAGGTGTAACTCCTTTATCTCACGTCTCCTTATTTAGAACTCACACCAATTTTCGGTGTAAGTCAATTCAAACTACAGGTTTTCGATAATCTCAAGTTTCAAGTCTACTCAGACTTAAGCACCACAGCGGGATTCACTTGGCTGGCGCGTATCATTTGGAACAGAATGGTAAACCAGGAAATCAGAATGACTACCCCTACCGCCAGAATGAAGTAGACCGGCTTCAGCCCCCTTCTCACGTAAATACCGATCAGGATAAAACCCGTGAGGCCAATGGCCAGCCCGGCAATAGCAATGACCGAAAAGACCTTGTTCTTGAGAAGGCTTCGGAGGGCAATTTTTAGGTAGCTGATGAGCATACGGTAGTGTTAAGGTAGTGACCTGATTCCTCATCCTACAACGAGGCCCGGCCACCAGAGGCAAGATTCTTTACACCAGTGGTCAGCATTCCTCCCACATCGCTCAAGCGGCAAGCCTAGCGAGAGGTAAAATATCCGCTGCGTGTCGCTGGCCCGACATCAGATTTCCCCGCTGTTTGCATAGTTTTGTTGGCCGGCTTGTCCTTTCAACCGTTTTATCTTCATGAACTCATCATTTCGTTTTGCCCTCCTGTCTTTCGCCTTGGCTGCCTGTCAACCGGCAGCGAAGAAGGACGTTACAGTCGCCCGGCCAGCGATCGTCATCCCGGCCCGCAATCCGTACTATTCACGAACAGACACGACTACCCTTCATATTCCAGACTCCATATGGAAGGCCGTATTACCTGCCAACATCTTTCAGGTTGGACGAAAGCAGGCAACGGAAAAAGCATTCAGTGGAAAATTTTGGAATTACAGTGGCCTTGGCAAATACTACTGTGCGATTTGCGGCAACCCGTTGTTCCGTTCGGATGGAAAATTCTCAAGCAATTGTGGGTGGCCAAGTTTTTTCGAGCCGTCGGGCAAAAACAGCGTTACCTACCAGCCCGACAAGTCCCATGGACTAGATCGTATCGAGGTCCTTTGCGGTCGTTGCAATAGTCACCTCGGCCACTTATTTGACGATGGGCCTCCCCCAACGGGAAAACGGTACTGCATGAACTCCCTCATTCTGGATTTCGAACCTGACCTCGGGCTTTAAGTCATTTTTCCGCATTCTATTTGCTCCCCGAATTTGAGTCAGGTACATTGGCCGAATCATGGGCATTGTGCAAAGACGATACTGCATCCTGATTTGCTTTTCCTTGTTGCTTGGCGAAACCCTGGCACAGATCCCTGTCATCCCCGACAGCGCGGCAAACTTGAATACTGATTTTCACTTTCAGCTCACCACCGTCAGTCAGTCGCATTCGACATTTAATTCACCGTATTCCGGCAGCAATAGCCTTATCTCTGATGAGCCCGCTGCCATGACGCTGACAGCAACTATTTTTTGGGGGATTCAACTGGGTAAACTCGGAGATTTCTACATCAATCCCGAAATTGCCGGAGGTTCAGGAATTAGCAGCGCCAAGGGAATCGCAGGTTTTACTAATGGTGAGGCCTTCCGGGTTGGTGACCCTTCACCTTCTATGTACATGGCGCGTGTCTACTTGCAACATACCTTCAACCTCGGCGGCGAGGAAGAGTATATTGGAGAAAATGCGAACCAGGTGAACAAAACAAGAAGCTCACGTTATTTTGAAATCACCGCGGGGAAATTCAGCATCGCCGATTTTTACGATAAGAATACCTACAGCCACGATCCCCGTTCGCAGTTCATGAACTGGTCACTGATGAGCGGTGGCGGATGGGACTATCCTGCCAATGTGCGCGGATACACGTGGGGAGTCCATTTAGAATATGGCCATCCCGGATGGGCAGTTCGCACGGCAGTCGTGCTGGTTCCCCAGGAGGCAAATGGAAACGAAATGGAGACGAATGTAAGTCAGGCGCGTTCACATGCGTTGGAATTTGAAAAGTCATTTCACCTGGCAAAACAGCCTGGCAAAATAAGGCTGTTGGGATTCTACACGCTGGCCAACATGGGCAATTACAACCGGGCCTTGCTTAGCCAGCCTGTCGGACCGGACATAACAGCGGTACGCGCTGTAGGGAGCAGGAAATATGGCCTGTTAATAAACGCAGAGCAGAAAGTAGGACGAAA
>JANNAZ010000367.1:0-9738 GCA_031384895.1 Cyclobacteriaceae bacterium
CCTCCGGCATTCCACCCGCTTGAGGCAACAATGCCAATGGTCATCTTTAGTCTTTTCCCTTCGGAGATCGCATGTTTGATAAGGCTTACCGATTCATCTCCAAGGAATTCCTTTCCCGCAGGAATAAAAGATGGGTCCTTAATGGCAGCTACATCCCATATTTCAGCCCGGTTGATTCCTTTGGATTTCATGGCTTCCAGGTCACGGGTAATCGATGCGTTGGACATATTCCCATTCAGCCAGCACCAGAAGGCGCCCGGTCTGTAAGACATGGGGGGGCTGCTGAACTCTTCAGCCAGCTGTTGAGTGCTTTCCGGTAGCTGCGGATTTGAGCAGCTCATCACTAATATGCCTATTGCGATAAGGCACTTTGGAAGCATTTCTTGTCTTCTTCTATTTTGCAATGTCTTTTTCATTCTGACTGGTATAAACCACTTACACTGGATCCAAAAGCATTTTAAGTCTGAACCTACTTCTTTCCATACAACAGGATCACCGAGTCCGTAAGGGAAACTTCGCCGTGTGCAACACCCGCCAACACTTCGGCAATAGCCTCCGGTGTCCGCCAGCTCGAGAAGTCGGCCTTTGGCATAGCAACACGGTTGGCCGGCGTATCAATGGTCGAGGGCACGGCTACTGCTGTCACGACATTCTTTTCTGCGCCAGCTGCATTGAGGTACTCCGATAACTTGAATAGCAGCGATTTGGAAAGTCCGTATGCGATCAGGTCCTTACCTGCCTGTGGGTCAAGTGTCGGGCGAGCGCCAATGAAAATAATTCTGCCACCATGAGACTGCTGCATCATGTGCGCGAACATTGGACGGGCAATGTGGTAGGCAGTTTCAAAGTTAAGGGAATACATTCGTCTCAGGCTTTCATCGTTGGCCAAGTCAACAGCGCCGGCTTCAAATCCACCAGCGAGCAGCAAGGCGGCATCAATAACTGGATATTTAATGGTGATGGTCTGAAGAAGTTCTCCTACTGCGGCTTCCTTAAAAAGATCAACTTCAAAATAGGTTACTCCCGTTGTTATTTCCTTTGGAGCCCTCTCGGGTGCTACCAGGGCAAGTACCTGATAACCATCTGAAAGAAAGCGCTTGACAACTGCGCCGCCCAGGTTCCCTCCTGCTCCGGTGACCAATACAGTCTTCATACAGGCTTCTTTAAGTGAAAGGCCTTTGGTTTGGTAAATGCACGCAGGCCGGCGTGACTCAAGGTAGCGCCAAATCCTGAATGTTGCCGTCCGCTCCAGGGTACTGCCGCACTTACCCGATCACAACAGTTCCAGTAGCCTGTGCCTGTATTCAATTTCTTAAGTATTCGAAGAGCCCTGTCTTCCGTTGCGCAGTAGACTGACGCCGTAAGACCATATTGCGTTTCGGCCATTAGGCGCACAGCCTCTGAATCATCTTTTACTTTCATGATCCCAATAATAGGTCCGAATGACTCTTCCTGCATTACACTCATCGAATTAGTCACGCCTGTGAGCACGGTCGGCTCAAAGTAATATCCTTTGCCTGTCTTGCGCCTACCCCCTGTCTGGATAATTGCACCTCCAGCCACCGCCTCGGCCACTTGTTTATCCAAAACATCCAACTGTTCCTTGCGTGTGAGCGGGCCGAGATAAATGCCAGCCTCCGTAGGGCTACCGGACGGATACCCTTTCACTTCAGTGACAAACTCCCGCACATACGCATCGTAGACTTTCTCATGCACATAGATTCGTTCGACAGCGCAGCAACTCTGTCCGTTGTTGTAGAATGCTCCATCCGCTGTCCCGGCCGCCACGGCCTTCACATCGGAAACATCATCTGCTACGTACAACGGATCTTTCCCACCCAGTTCGCACTGGCAGGGCACCATCTTCGCGCTTACCTTTTCATAAATGTACTTTCCCGTTCGGTACGAACCGGTAAAGAAGTAGCCATCAAAAGGCATCGCTAGTAAGGCTTCCCCAACTTCCTTGCTGCCAATAGCAACGATAAACAAGTCCTTGGGTATCCCCGCTTCGTGCATAAGCTTTTCAATTTCCAGACCCGTGAGGGTTGCATACTCTGAAGGTTTGTACATCACCGCATTACCAGCTAGCAAGGCCGGGACAAATACGTTGATCCCCACCAGGTACGGGTAGTTCCACGCCGAGATGTTGCACACAACGCCCAGTGGTTCGTAAGTGATGACCTCGTGCAGCCCGGGTGCCGTTGTCATGGTCTCGTCGGACAGGTATTCTGAAGCATGATCGGCGAGCCACTGGATCCGCGCCCGCCCGCCGGCCAATTCATTTAGAGACTGTTGCAGTGGCTTACCTACTTCGCTGGTGAGAATGGCAGCTAGAGACTCTGCATGAGTCTCCAGCGACGCAGAAAATTTCCCGATGGTGGCTATTCGTTCGGTTAGCGAGACTTCCGCCCATGTCTTCTGTGCATGGAGAAGCCGGGTGAGCTTTTGATCTAGCGTGGCAGGTGAATCCGGCGGGAGGTCAGCAATGATTTCTTCGGTGGCGGGGTTGGTGATCTTCATGAATACTCGATGGTTACAGGATACAGGTTACAGGTTGCAGGTTGCAGGCAGATTCTCCAAGACGAGAGATCTTTCTCCTGGTTCCAGTCCTGGAGTCTCGAAATAGTCTGAACAGTATTGGATATTTCACCACTCCACCTGCAACTTGAATCCTGCAACTTCTCATTAGTTCTTCCCAACCGCCCCCAAAAATGACTCACGTATATTCTTTGAGAACGGACTCGTTTGATCAATCATCCTTTCGGGATGCCACTGCACAAGCATCAGGTATGGATGCTCATCGCGGTCCTTGATCTCAGCGCCTTCCAGTACGCCATCAGGCGAAACACTGTTCATCGCCAGCCCCTCACCCAACATATCGATTGCCTGGTGATGTGCACTGTTGACTTCACCCCGTGTTGTGCCCGTGATTTCCCCGAGAATCGTATTTTCTGGCAACCAAATAGGGTGCAAGCGGTCAGTGCCATCAGAAAGTTTCTTGTGGTCCGATCGGCCGTATGCGCCGATATCTGGAATGAGGGTACCGCCCAGGAATACGTTCGTAATCTGAAGGCCCCGGCAAATGCCCAGTAGAGGTAGTCGTTTCTTGTGAGTGTAGGCAAGAATCTTTAACTCGAATTCATCGCGGCGTTCATCAAAGTCATCGAGCCTGAACTGCTCTACATACTTTGGGTTGCCGTAAAACTTTGGGTGCACATCTTCTCCGCCGGTCAACAAGATGCCCATGCAAGTCGAAACGGCATCCAGGTTGTTTTCTTCATACCCAAGTTTGACAATTTCCACATCCGGGTTTTGCTTCAACCACTTGGTGTAGTTGTTATAGTTACGGCCGACGGCAACACCAATAATTAGTTTTTTGCTCATAGGGCCTTTTGATAGAGCTGCTTAAAGTCCGCGCGTGTCACTGGCTTGGGATTGTTCGGATGCGCGAAGTCAGCGAAGGCCAGGTCTGCGAGCGTTTCAATATGCTCCTGCTTAACACCGATATCACGGAGTTTGTGGGGAATTCCGATCCGCGTGTTGAGGTCGAAAAGATAATTAACTACAGCTTCGCCAGTTTCGTTGGCGAGATTGAGTGTCCGGGCGATGCGTTTGAATTTCGACTCGAACCCGGAGATATTAAACTCCATACCATAAGGAATATTAACTGCATTGGCCAAACCGTGATGCGTGTCCAGCAACGCTGACAATGGATGCGCCAGGGAATGCACAACTCCAAGCCCTTTCTGAAATGCAACCGCCCCCATCATGGAAGCGATCAGCATCTGGCTGCGCGACTCTACATCAGGCTTCTTTACGGCTTTCTCCAAGGACTGGCTGATCAAGGATATTCCCTCCAACGCAATTCCCTCTGCCATGGGGTGCGACATCTTTGCGATGAAGGCTTCCATGTTGTGGGTAAGTGCGTCCATCCCTGTTGCGGCGGTGACGGCAGGAGGAAGTTCCATCGTGAGCAGGGGATCTGCGAACACAATCTTCGCCAACAACTTGGGTGAGAAAAGTATCTTCTTCTGGTGAGTCACGTCATCGGAGATGATGGCGCTTCGACCCACTTCGCTCCCGGTTCCGGATGTTGTCGGAATCGTTACAAAATGCGGAACCTCATTGGTGACATAAATATCACCCCCGATCAAGTCATCATACTTGAATAGATCCTCCCGGTGGTTGATCCGAAGAACTACCGCCCGAGCCACATCGAGTGCTGCTCCACCTCCGATGCCGACGATGCCGTCGCACTTCAAGCTGTCGTAGGCATCACCCCCTTTATAGACATCGGATTTAACCGGGTTCTTGTGTATGTCACAGAAAGTTTCCGGGCCCAAACCTTTTGATTTAAGCTCGACGATAATCGTCTTAAAGAAGTCAAGTTGTGATACCGTAGCATCTGTAACGACTAACGGCCGGTTCACTCCCTGCTTCTTCAAGTAGTCACCCAGCTCGCGACTCGCCCCTGCCCCAAACCGTATCGTCGTTGGAAAATTATATTGGTAGACCATGATCTGCTCTTTGCTCCTGAGTTATTACTTATTCAATATTCAATATTCACTATTTACTATTCACTTTGCACTCTCCTCCTCCGTCTATATGATTTCAAAATAACGTCTGTACTCCCAATCCGTCACCGACTTCAAATGCTGTCTCCACTCCCACTCCCTTGTCCTGACAAAGTGCTCAACGAAATCTTTTCCCAGTATCTCCTTGGCCGCCAGGGAATTTTTCATATTCTCAGTGGCCTGTTCGAGCGTACGGGGAAGCGTTCCGTTTGAAAAATCCGCATACCCATTGCCAACCGTAGCCGGCTGCTTAAGTTTCATCTTCTTGCGTATGCCGTAAAGGCCTGCTCCCAGCGCGGCGGCCATGGCGAGGTAGGGGTTGGCATCTGAACCGATGACGCGCGTTTCCAACCTACAGGAGCTGTTGCTACCTGTAATGGCGCGAATAGCTACGGTACGGTTGTCGATACCCCAGGTGAGTGTTGTAGGCGCCCAGGCTCCTTCTACGAGCCTCTTGTAACTATTGATTGTTGGAGCAAACATGGGGAGCAGATAAGGCAAGCAATAAAGTTGACCGGCGAGGTAGTGTCGCATCAGCTCGCTCATCTTCAATTTATCGCCCGCATCGAAGAACAAGTTTTTAGCTCCTTTCTTGTCCATGAGACTCTGGTGCACATGTCCGCCACAGCCGGGCAAGTCTTCGCTGATCTTTGCCATGAAAGTGGCCATTACTCCGTGACGGTAGGCAATTTCTTTTACGGCCGTTTTGAAAAGAATTGCTCGATCCCCTGATTCGACTCCGGCAGCATGGTGGATTGCGGCTTCCAAAACACCTGGGCCTGTTTCGGTATGTAGGCCTTCGATAGGAACACCAAACCGGGTGAGCAGTTCAAAGAGATCTTTGATGAAGGGGTGATCCAGGCTGGTGCGCAGCATGGAGTAGCCAAACATCCCCGGAGTCAACGGTTCAAGATTCTTGTAGTTTTTCTCACGAACCGACTTGGGTGTCTCCGAAAAGTTGAACCACTCAAATTCCTGGGCGAAGATGGGCTGGTATCCCGCCCCATGCGCTTCACCTACCACCCGCTTCAACAGCTGACGTGGACAAACGGGCGATGGCTTCCCGGATTCATCGAGAAACTCACCAAGAAAGAACGGAACATCGCTTTCCCATGGAATTTTCCGGAAGGTTGTCAGGTCAATTCGTGTCTTGGCATCCGGATAGCCGGTATGCCAACCGGTATAGTTTGCATTGTCATAGACTGCATCATTGGCATCCCAGCCAAAGACGACATCACAAAAAGTGGTTTGTCCTTCAGCAACAGCTAGGAACTTGGCAGTGGAAATGTATTTGCCACGGAGTATCCCATCGATGTCAGCGTAGGCAACCTTTACCCTCCCGGAAGGATGCTTTTTTACGTAGTCAAGTATCGATTTGGTAGTCATGCTTATGCGGTCGATTTACGAACTTTAAATATACCAAAGCACGCGGCGATAATCAGCACAAACAGGAGGCTCACCTTCAAATTATACAGGGTCACGGCAACCAGGGCCACTCCGGCAATCGTAAACGCTATCAAAGGAAAGTAAGGATAAAATGGTGTACGGAAGGGACGCGGAAGGTCCGGGTTGTTCTTCCGAAGCGCCATGACTGAAATCATGGAGATGCAATAGAGTGAGAGCGCGCCAAACACGGAGAGCGTGATAATATCACCTGTCCTCCCGGTAAACAAGGCGACGAGCCCAATTCCCATATTGATGAGCAGGGCATTGGCGGGAGTCTGAAACCGCGGATGAACCTTTCCCATCCACGTGTTCGGGAAGATTACTTTTCCGAATTCAAAACTTGACCGTCCGGCTGCGAGCATGAGGCCGTGGAAGGAGGCAACCAATCCAAAGAGCCCCACGACAACGAGAAGCGTATAAGACCACCCTTCGGATCCTTGAATGACTTGCAAGGCCATGGGCAACGGCGCATCCGATGTGGTGCCGTCGCTTTTCAAAACAACGGCCTCCCATCCACCCGCTCCGACAGAACCGACAAACGTGAGCATACACAGTGCAATCAGTGTGAAAAGAGCAGCAAGAAATCCACGCGACATCGTGCGCATGGGATCTACGGCTTCTTCAGCCAGATTGGCAATTCCTTCTATACCCAGAAAGAACCAGATAGCGAATGGGATTGCCGCAAAAATACCAGCCACCCCATACGGCAACGGGTTCAAAGAGAGGTTGGCAAAGGAAGCGTGTGGAAGCGCTGTCGATGCAAAGACTAGAAGACCTCCTACCGCAATGGCTGTCACGGCAAGCTCTACAAGTGCGGCAGCCTTTACGCCATAGATATTAAGCGAGGTAAATAAGAGGTAAGCACAAACGGAAAATGCAGCCGCATCGATTGCGGGAAAGAACAAGTTCATATAGGAACCGATGGCCAGTGCAATTGCGGGTGGGGCAAAGATGAACTCAATGTTCTGCGCCATGCCTGCAAAGAAGCCCATGTTTTTGCCAAGTGCCTTGTTGGCATAATCGAATGCGCCTCCGGCCTTGGGAATTGAACACGCGAGCTCTGCATAGCTATAGGTGAATGTGATATAGAGGATGATGACAAAGAAGGTGGCTATAGCTAGTCCATAGGTCCCACCGGCCTGAAGCCCAAGGTTCCAACCAAAATAATTTCCGGAAATCACATAACCGACTCCAAGGCCCCATACCATGGAGGGAGTAAGGATTCGTCGTAAGGAGGATGATTCGTCAGCCACAGGGTATGATGGTCAACGAAAGCTACGAATGAAAATGGATTGACCCGCGGCTACCCTGGAGAACCTACTTATTCTTCTTGGCTCCAAAGCGGTAGCCAACTTGCAACGAGTAGCGATACCCGCCACCCCATTTAGACGTCCTTCCGTTAGCCGAGAGCTCTTCGCCACTTAAGAAATCACCCAGGAAAGGGAATTTGTCAACAAGCTTATTGAGGACTTCTTGTTCCTCGGAAGGTGTGAAATCGCCATTCAATTTGAGGTCCATAAAATAGTTGGTAATGGAGGGGCCAAAGAAAATCATATCAATGGCCCACCGGTTATTCAAGATGAACTGGTAGCCGACTTGAAAGCCAATATTTGTAAATGTAATCCCGGATTGCATCGTAGCCTGGCTATTCGTCGCCGGGTCAGTAGAACTTAGCAGTCGTTCACTTTGAAACGAATACACACTGGCATACGGCCCGATATAAATACCGTGCGGCCCTTCATATCGGTTCTCCTTTGCGAGGTAAAAGCGATATTCTGCCCCAACCGTAAACCCGGATGTTGACATATCGCGCTTTAATTCAATCCGACCGCCGCTCGGAAAAATATTTGGAAATTGAATGTACCCGGCCGTAATACCAAACGATTAGTTCTTCTTCATCATGCGTTCATATGAAACAACGTACGCAGAATTGTACAAGAATCGGGTTGTGAAGTTTAGCTTGAAGATATTCTTGCGATACGCCATGGAATCTGGCGCTTGTGCCTGGGACATGCCGGCAGGAACCAGAGACATCAGACATAAAAAAATAAAAGGCATTCGCATAGAAGCAGAGCAGTCTTACGTATGTCGCAAAGCTAATAAAATGAACTAAATCGACTACTGACATCCGTCAGGATCTGTGCGCTTTGAAATTCGCATCAAAATCAATGACCGCATCCCCTCCTACAGGGAATCCGTTGCAAACCAATACCCTGCCATTTTCTACTTCCCGATCGGTGAGCACTTCATTGTAGCGCATCCACACTTTTCCATGTTTACACGACGCCACGCAACTTCCACAACGGCCTGCCTCACAACTGTAGGGTAACTCGATGCCCTTCTTTCGCGCAGCTGCGAGAATGGAATCAGGATACTGAACTGTCAGGTGGTGGACCTGGTCATTGATGAGCACCTTCACTTGGTGCGCTTCCACGTCCGGTGGCCGTATGGGGCTAACCGGAATATCGGGTGTAAACACTTCCCGCTTTATGTTCTCGGGGGGTATCCCCTCCGACTGCAAAACGATGGCGGCCATCCGCATATAGTCAAACGGTCCGCAGAGATAAACAAGCGTTCGGGCTGGTGAACTTACCAGCTTTTCCCGAAGCAATTTTTCAAGAATGAGTTTGTTGAGCCTTGCCTTCCAAAGATCCTGCTGGTTGCTAAATAGCCATTCAATTTTCAAGTGGCCGGGATCTTTCGAAGCAAGGTCTTCAAGTGACTTGCGAAACATGGCTTTTTCCGGGGAAGAGTTGCTGTACACCAGTACGGCTGGCAAACGGGCATCGTCATTGAGCAAATTTTTGATAAGCGAATACACAGGAGTGATGCCGCTACCTGCTGCGAGGAAGAACACCTGATCATAGGAAGTCAGGTCAGCTGGAAGTGTAAAAAAGCCAGAAGCCCCTCCCGCGATCGTAAGTATATCACCGGGCACTGCCCTCTCCAGCAGTGGACGGGAAAAGAGGCCATTGGGTATCCGCCTGATTGTGATTGCGGTCGGCTCGCCTGGTGCCGAAGAGAGAGAATAACTTCTGCGCGATAGCCCCGCTAGTGTCGGAAATACAAATGTCAAGAACTGTCCGGCTTTGTAAGGTAGGATCCCGCTCACCGGTTCGAGCACAAACGTCTTCGCATCTGCCGTTTCCTCGCTTATCCTGGAAATCTGGAAATCGCGAAAGAGATCGTTTTTGGGGACCCGAGAAAATAGCATCATGCTCAAAAATACAAATAGCCGGGGTACCGGCTATTTGTATTAGATAGAGGAAGTGAATTAGTCGATTTCTTCGCCCAATGACTTAAGCTTCTTTTTTACGCGGGCCAACTTAGGTTGATCGTCCAGGTCACCGTAGACACTGAGAAGTGAATACAACACGGTTACGTCATCGGGTGAAAGCTTTTCACAGGTTTCGATAAACGGGATATAGGTTTTTAGCGATTCCACATATTTTGCATCAATGGCCTTCAATTTTTCCATATCAGCTTTTGAATTTCCCAGCTTACCCATTTCGTCCTTGTATTTCTTGGCATCTTGCCAGTAGAGGTTTGCCAATTCTGCGGCGGAGTCAAAGTGTTTCGGGTCAAGTTCAAGGGCTCTCTTGAATGCTCCTTTCGCTTTTTCAAAATCTCCCAATTCGCGATTCAGCTGGCCATACAGGAAATAGTTGTCCTTGTTGGTTGGATCTTCCTGAAGTTCTTTTTCAACCATCTGCTTGGC
>JANNAZ010000386.1:0-12508 GCA_031384895.1 Cyclobacteriaceae bacterium
ATGGCGATTAGTAAAGAGTCTGGGGCAACATGCCTTAAAGAAATCTTATCTATTACTTGCTTAATGAGAACTCGCTAATCAATTGTGGCCAAAGTATTTTGGATCAGAGCCGAAGCCTACCGATACGCTAGCACTCATTAAGCAAGTAATAGATAAGATTTCTTTAAGGCATGTTGCCCCAGACTCTTTACTAATCGCCATAGAAAAGCAAATTCCTGAATTGGCAAAATTTGTAACCGAAAAGAATTTACTCTATTTGGATACATCAAAACCTTTGGTAATTAGAAAAGAACCCGATTACATGGCTGGTGTAGCTGTTGCTTCAATCAGTCCTCCGGGACCCTACGACAAAAGCGGGAACACATATTATAATGTCGCGAGTCTTTCCGGCTGGGACAAAGCGCAGTCTGAAAGTTTTATGCGTGGGCAAGGGAATTGTTCGTGTAAGTGGACTACTTAGTTTTCATGTGATTTTTCAATGTAAGAGATACAAGGGTTCTGTTACACCAAGTCAAATAAGAGACTTTAGAGGTGCAATGCAAGGACGTGCAGAGGCAACTCAACCGTAACATTGTGCTATTTGTGCTAACAGAAATTAAGGCACTGGAAGGGTTGTAATGAAGCGGGATAGGCCTTGCTTGGAATGCTAGGTCGTCTGATTGACTGTGGCTATTGCCACCACTCCATACACACCCGCCGTTTCCGTCCTTAGCCGATTCGGCCCCAAGCTGACTTTCCGAAATCCATTCTTTAGCGCAAGCATAAGCTCTTCTGTTGTAAAGTCTCCTTCCGGCCCAACGAGCAGCACACAGTTACTTCTTGGCTTGACTTCTCCTGAAAGATGATTGGGATTGGTTTCGTCTACGAAGGCAATGAATCGCTGGTCTTCGGTGATAGTGGGTAGGAATTCTTTGAGAGGAACCATGTCAGCCAGTTCCGGCAGCCAGGCTTGCCTTGACTGCTTCATCGCACTCACGGTGATCTTTATGAGCCGGTCCATCGGCACTGACGGACGCTCTGAGGTTTTGCAATGGACAAAGGAAATCTTCTCCACGCCGATCTCGGCGCACTTTTCGACCATCCATTCTATGCGGTCGATGTTTTTGGTAGGGGCGATCGCAAGGTGAATGGAATACGGCCTTTGGGGTATGTGCTTCTTTTCAGTAATCCGGAATCCAGTCTCTCGTTCGTCTGTCTCCGTAATCACGGCTTGACAAAGGTGCCCCTGACCGTCAGCCAGCTCTATGTTATCTCCATCACGCAAGCGCAACACTTTAACCGCATGGCGGGATTCTTCCTGGGTTAGATGCGTAACGTTGAGATCGGGTTGATAGAACAGCGCCAACTGGATGTTGGCTAGCTGTAGGTCGCCACCAGATTCTTCACGAGGGCAATGTACTCGTCCATGGCCTGGTCTTTGGTCTTCCCTTTCTTACCGGCCCATGCGTCGAACTTGGCGATCGCCTTGAAGTCAAAACCACTGGGTCGTTCACCGGAAACATCACCCTCAGTGGCCTGCTTGAAGAGTGCGTAGAGGTCCAACAGTTCTTCATTGGAAGGCCTTCGGGTGAGATTCTTGGATCGGTCTACCGCCGCTTGAAAGTCCGCTGCAAGTGCCATCCGAATTGATTACCGCTTTTCGAGCGGAATGAACTTACGCTGCTTTTGCCCAACATAGATCTGCCGGGGGCGGCCGATTGGCTCTTTGTTCTCGCGCATCTCTTTCCACTGCGCAATCCAGCCGGGGAGACGACCCATGGCGAACATGACGGTAAACATATCAACTGGAATACCGAGGGCACGATAGATAATGCCTGAGTAGAAGTCTACATTGGGGTACAGCTTGCGTTCGATGAAGTACGGGTCACGCAATGCGACTTCCTCAAGTTTCATGGCGATATCCAGCACCGGGTCACTAACGCCCAGTTTCTTAAGCACATCGTCAGCTGTTTTCTTGATAATCTTGGCGCGTGGGTCGAAATTCTTGTACACGCGGTGCCCGAAGCCCATGAGGCGGAAGCCGCTGTTCTTGTCCTTTGCTTTGTTGATCCACTTCTCAATGCCGCCACCGTCTTTCTTGATTTCTTCCAGCATCAGGATCACCTCCTGGTTGGCTCCGCCGTGTAGCGGGCCCCACAGGGCATTGATACCGGCAGAAATGGATGAGTATATGCTTGCTTTGGAGGAGCCTACAATTCGAACGGTTGAGGTCGAGCAATTCTGTTCGTGATCGGCATGGAGGATGAGTAGTTTATCCAGGGCGTCGGCGACTACAGGGTCTACTTCATAATGCTCTGCTGGAAGCGCATAGAGCATCTTCATGAACCTGGAACAATAATCCTGAGAGTTATCCGGGTAGTTTACCGGATGCCCTACGGCGTTCTTATAGGCCCAAGCGGCAAACGTCGGCATTTTTGCCAAAGAGCGAACGATGCTGAGATATACACCTTCACCGGACCGGTTAGGGTCAAGGGATTCCGGATAGAAGGCGGTCTGCGCGCAAAAAAGAGAGGCCAAAACACCCATTGGGTGGGAGGTAGAAGGAAATCCATCCAGGATCTTCTTGATGTCTTCGTGAACCAAGGTGTGCGATTTGATATCTGTGCTGAATTTATCCAGCTGATCCTTCATTGGAAGCTCCCCGAAAATCAGGAGGTAGGCTACTTCAAGGAAGGAGGACTTCTCTGCCAGATCTTCTATGGGATATCCACGATAACGCAGGATTCCCTTATCTCCATCCAGAAAGGTAATGGCACTTTTCGTGGCGCCCGTATTCTTGTAGCCGAAATCCAATGTGACAGTACCCGTCTTTTCCAGCAGGTCACTGATATCAATCCCTACTTCGCCTTCGGTCCCTTCAACAAGGGGGAACTCGTAGGTCTTCCCTTCGATAATAAGTTGTGCAGTCTTTGCCATGATGAACGATATTTTCTCTAAAGTAAAACCGAGCCTCTTGAGTTGGAAGCCCTTTGAATAATTTAATTATTGCCCAAAATAAGTGGCATTCCGTCCTTTCCGGAGCCGATCACAATGATCTTTGTGTTGGGTGATTTGGAAAGCTCGAGGGTTGCCTCTATCCCTCTCATTTTCAACAACTTGTCAGAAAGACTGTTGTTAATGATGTTGTTGGCACGGGACTCACCTTCAGCTGCGATGCGCTTGCGCTCTGCCTCACTTTTCTCTTTGTCCAACCTGAACTGGTAGGCGAGTGCTTCCTGCTCTTGCTGAAGCTTATTCTCGATGGCTCCTTTGATCTGCTCGGGGAGCACGATCGAGCGGATAAGGACGGCTGTGGCAGTTACATAATTGATGCTTAGGATCTTTTCAGTCTCTTTCTGGATGGACGACTCCACTTCTGCACGCTTGGTCGAATAGATTTCCTCCGCTGTAAAACGGCCCATGACCTGACGGACTGTGGATCGGACTTCAGGGATGACCAGAACTTCCACGTAAGAGGAAGTAAATTTTTGGTGTACAAAACCAATTTTCTCCGGAATGGGGAAGTATCGGACGGTAATATCCACATGGATAGAAAGCCCGTTCTTGTCCAGGATGTCCATATTCTCGTCAGAGGACATTTCATTCACTTTGTAGGTATAGACGTCGTTCCAAGGGGCTTTGTAGTGGATGCCTTGATCAATGACGTTGGTTTGGTCAAGTCCTTTTCCAAACGGGTAGAAAATGATCGCTCGTTCGTTGGATTGCACGGTATAAAACAGGCTGGAAGACAAGGCCATGAGGATGATAAATCCGATGACGGCAAGCACAATCAGGGGTAATCTGCGGTTATTCATATAAAGTGGAGGTTAGTGGTTTTTCGACTTGCTAAAGTAGTGAATTGTAATGGCTATTGGGTGTTGGCTATTGGGTGTTGGCTATTAGCTATTAGCTTTTGTTTGGTCCTCCAGGCGGGGGAGGCCGAGCAACCGCCCGATGATGATCATGGAGTATAGCGTTCCCCAGATGGTCTCCACGACGCTGATGTTTCGGATTAGTTGCGATGGTTGCAGGCCAGGGTCAAGCCCGCCCAAAATGCAAAAGCTATACCGGACGCACTCCGAATAATTAGGAAATCCTAACTCAATCTCGGTGCCGAGGCCTCCCCGGTCAATGATGGATAGTAAATCATAAAGGCTGCCAAATGAAATTCCAAACATCAGGAAGACGCATGCTGCACCCCAGAGTTTTTCCGAGGTAAGATAGCCTCCTGCAAAGATATCGCGGACAGCAAATGCGATCACGGTCAATTCAATAGGAAAAAGCATGCTGTGAACTATGAGCAGGAGTGTTCGCCGGTTGGTGACCTCAATAAACTGGTAGTAAGGAAACTCAGCAAGGATGCCGACGCCAATTGTAACAATGAGCAGGGTAAAAATTACAAAAAGAAGCACTTTGTTCTTTGTGAAATTTCGTAAGAGGTCACAAAGAAGGTACGTGTAGATGGCGCCGAACCCAGAAAAGACCGTAATGATGAACTTGGACAGGTCGCTTTTTGAATCTTCCAGGATGGGCCCGCTAAGGGTGAGACCCATGACGATGATGACGATCTGGATAAGAACCACATTGCGGTAGTCCTTGGTTTTTTCAAATTGAAGTTCCGCTTTGGAGAGTGCTGGCGTTGCCTGAGTCAATGGGGTATTCATAAACAGAGATAATGCAAGATACGAGTTTCAATCATTGCCCGCATGAGGCTTTGGATACAGCTTTTCCGTGATCGTTTGCCAAGTGATTAGGAGGATAAGCAGGTAGCCGGGCAAAAGGAACCGGTCTTCCACGACAGGGTGAAGCAGGTACCGGATCAGAATTGAGGTCATCGCGGAAAGCAGGAGGAGTGAGCCCTGATCTCGAATTAGGTAATGCCCCAAACGGAATCTCCCATAAAGGGTAATGACACCAAGCCCGATAGCGGGATAGGCATACGAATGAAATACTGATCCGAGGCCTGCACCATAGGCGACGCCCAGCGAAGCACCTTCTGGAATAAGGAATTCTTTGAACAGGGCAGTTCCGCCGAAAAGATAGAGCACTATGGCACCTCCAAGAAGCGAAATAGCGAGCCCGGTGGACCATTTTATTTGACCCAGAAGCATAAGTACCGGTGTAATCAGGAGCAACAGAATAAATGCATCTGGGCGGATCAGAACAGCCGCGAGAAGCACCAGCAGACCTGGCAAATTTCTGGAGCTGATGACGAGGATAAGGCCAATCGCAGAGACCATGGCGCAGAGCATATCCGGAGACGAATAACGAGCAAGGTCAACCATAGGAGGGGCCAGCATGATGACGACCGTAGCCAGGCCTGCGAGCATAGGAGGTCCGGTACGCAGCGTCCACCAGAACAGGAGGAGGCCAAGGGTAAGGTAGCTGAATAACGAAGGCAAATAGGTCGCGGCAACAAGGTTGGCCCCGAGGTGATATAAGACCCAAACGAAGGCATTGTATCCGGGCTTGATGATGAAGTATTTCAGGATGCCTTGAAAGTTGGTGGCATCCTTCATGAGCTCGGGCTGGCGGCTTGAAATAGCTTCAAAGTCCTGGGGAGGTAATTCAGCCCTGGCAATCCGGTAGACCTCGCGTTGGGTTGAGTCAAAAGGAACCGAAGGATTGGATGACGCGATCGCCATGTATGGGAACATGTCCCAATTGTAATAGGGGCGTTGACCGAGGAGCAGGGTCACTGTCAGGAGCAGGGCGGGAATAGTAAAGCGTATGAAACGTTGGAGGCTCAAGGGTACAGTATATTGCCTCCAAAATACAAAAAGCGGCCTTAGCCGCTCTTTGAATCTTTAGAATTGGATCCGAATTACATCGGGCCCATACCGCCGCCCATATTGCCCGAAGTCGGGTTGGGAGTAGGTGCAGGAGCAACAACAGGAGCAGGAGCAGCCGCCTTCTTGGGGGCAGCCTTCTTTGCAGCTGGCTTCTTCTTGGCAGCCTTCTTGGTAGCCTTCTTAACGGTTTTCTTGGCCGCTTTCTTCACTACTTTCTTGGCTTTAGCCTTTGATTTTTTTGCGACTTTCTTCGCTTTCTTCTTCGCCATGGTAAAACGTGTTTTGTGGTTTGTAAGGTTTTGTCGTCGACAGTTACTCTGTCAATTGGGGAGCAAATTTATAGAAGAGTTTCTCTATTGGAGTCAAACTCACCATTTTTTTCTCATTAACTTACTCAGTTCTCGTAATCTTCAAAGTGCGTGGTTTTACTCTTAACATGGAGTGCATGACCAGGATTACGGTAGCCGCGTTCGAAGATAATCGGGAAGATCAGCAGGGTGAGTATCGTTGAACTGATTAATCCTCCAATAACTACAATGGCTAGCGGTCGTTGCGTTTCTGAACCAATCCCTGTGGACATGGCGGCCGGAAGGAGCCCGATTGCGGCCATTATCGCGGTCATGATAATAGGTCTGGTCCTCTCGGTTACTCCTCGCTGAAGCGCTTCGGTTAGTGGTAAATCATGTATGTGTTTCTTGAAAACGGAGATCAGGATCACGCCGTTCTGAATGCATATTCCAAAAAGGGCAATAAACCCGATTCCGGCTGAAATGCTGAAAATGGTCCCAGTGATGTGTAGGGCAAGAATTCCTCCTATCAATGCAAACGGCACGTTGATGAGGACAAGCCCGGCATCCTTTACGTTTCCGAATGCAATGAACAGAAGGAAGAAGATCAGCACCAGACAGACTGGAACTACCTCCTTTAAACGGCCTTGTGCTCTTACCTGGTTTTCAAACTCCCCGCTCCATTCCACTTCAACCCCTTTGGGTAGGGTGACACCGGCATTTACCTTTTCCTGCGCTTCTGCAATGGTGCTTCCCAAATCCCGTTCCCGGATGGAGAATTTGATGGCGATAAACCGCTTGTTGTTATTGCGGTAGATGAAGGCAGGCCCTGTATTGGCCTTTATTTCGGCGATCTCTTTTAGTGGTATTTTGTTTTTTTTCAGCGTGGGTACTTTAAGATTTTGAATCTCCCTTTCTGATTTGCGGAATTCGCTGGCATACCGTATTCGAACATCGAATTTCTTTTCCTGTTCGTAAAACTGTGTAGCGGTTTTGCCGCCAATGGCCATTTCAATAACTGCTTCAGCATCGGCAATGGTAACTCCATAGAACGCCATCTTTTGCTGGTTGAGCACGATGCTGATCTCAGGTTGGCCTATATTCCGAAGAATTCCTAAGTCTTTGACGCCGCGAACTGTCCGAAGGATTGTGGAGATTGAGTCGGCTTTGGAGTTGATCTCTTCCAGGTTATTCCCAAATATCTTCACGGCAAGGGATGCATTGATCCCGGCAACGGCTTCGGCCACGTTATCAATGATGGGTTGGGAGTAGTTATAGATCACCCCCGGGTACTGCCGGAGTTTTTTGTCCATCTCTTCAACCAGCTCGTCGGTGGACAAGTCGCGTTTCCACTCTTTTTTTGGTTTCAGGTTGACCTGGCACTGAACATAGAAGAACCCAGAAGGATCTGTCCCGTCGTTGGAGCGGCCAATTTGAGAAAGTACCGATTCGACCTCATCAAACTCATTGATCTTCTTCCGGAAAATGTGGACGAATTTGTTGGTCTCTGTGATCGACGAGCTCATGGGAAGTTTTGCTTCGACCCAAAGTGCCCCCTCGTTGAGGGTGGGGAGAAACTCGGATCCCAGGAAACGGAAAGAGAAAAGACTAACTACCAAAATTATCATGGTTACGCTTACACTGAGTCCTTTGTTTTTATGACAATAATTGAAAGCACTATTTACGATCCGATTAAAGAAATTCACGATTGGGTTATTCCGTTCCCGGACGTTCTTGTTGAACAAATAGCTGCTCAACACAGGCACCAGAGTGAGCGTGTAGATAAGGGCACCGAGCAATGCGAATCCCAGCGTATAGGCCAGTGGTGAAAATAGTTTGCCTTCAACTTTCTCGAAGGAGAATATGGGAATGAGGCTTGTGATGATAATCAGCTTGGCAAAGAATATCGCCTTTCCAAGTTCTGCTCCTGAACGTTTCACTACGCCAAGTTTCGAGAGTTTGTTGAACCGTTCCATACCCACATGGTCGGCTTTGTGCGCGAGGAGCACAAACAAGCCTTCCACCATGACCACGGCCCCGTCGATGATAATACCAAAGTCAATCGCCCCCATGGAAAGTAGGTTGGCGCTCATCCCTTTCAATTTCAAGCACATAAAGGCGAAAAGAAGGGACAATGGAATAATAAGCGATACAATCAGGGTGCTTCGCCAGTCGAACATGAAAATGAAGACCACAATCGTGACGAGGAAGATTCCTTCCAGCAGGTTTCCCGTTACGGTCTCCCGGCAATAGCTGATCAATTTGTCGCGGTCGTAGAAGATCTCCATCTGGATATCTGGTGGGAGCACTTTGGCGTTAATCTCATTGATCTTTGATTTTACACGCGCCAAAACGAGGCCTGGGTTTTCACCCTTACGCATCACGACGATGCCTTCGACGACATCGTCATTTTCGTCAAGTCCGGCCATTCCCACACGGGGAAGCGATCCTACTTTGACCGCCGCAACATTCTTTATCAATACGGGCACATCGTTGATGGTTTCGATCAGGATGTTTTCAATATCCTGTATGCTGGTCAAAAGGCCGATGCCGCGAACGACAAAGGCCTGTCCGTTCTTTTCAATGACATCACCGCCTACGTTGATGTTGCTCTTTGAAACGGCTTCGTGAACTTCAAGCGGAGTGATGTCAAATTCTGCCAGCTTACTGGGGTTGACAACGATTTCATAGATCTTCCGTGAACCGCCGAATGAAACGATATCCGCCACGCCGGGCACGCTTCGTAAGTTCCGGTCGATGATCCAATCTTGATAAGCAAGCAATTCGCTGGTATTGCGGTCGCTTCGCAGGGTATATCGGAATATCTCACCGGTTGGCCCATAGGGGGGCTGTACATCAGGGTCGACTCCGTCTGGCAGCCGAACATTGATGAGCAAGTTGTTGACTTGTTGACGTGCATAGAAGTCCTCGACATCGTCTTCAAAAATAATTTTGATGACCGACAGTCCGAACATGGAAATAGACCGGACGCTGGTCTTTCGCTGAACGGAATTCATGCTTACTTCAATGGGGATGCTTACAAACCGCTCAACTTCCTCGGCACTTCGGCCATTCCATTGGGTGACAATGATGATTTGTGTGTTGGTGACGTCCGGGAATGCTTCAAGTGGAGTCTTGAAATAGCTCCAGATTCCTGCCGCCACAAGAACGGCTGTAGAGAAGAAAACAAAAAACCTGTTCTTGAGGGAGAAAGCGATAATATTTTGAACAAAACGATTCATAGGTGCGGAGGATTCTGAGGATTAGTCGTTGAGCGCGTCGTATACCAGCAGTTGGTATTTTGTCATTACTTTTTCACCGGGTTTGACTCCGCTGTCAAGGTAAGCGATGCCATTGAGCTCCCTATAGATAGTTACCTCGCGCGTTTCAATATGCTCGTCGGTGAAATACACCATTACGAATCGTTTGCTCTTATCAAAGATGACTGCCCCGCTTGGGATGGCAACCCTCTTTTCTGAACCGGTAAAGTGAACATTGATTTGCGCAAACATCTCCGGCTTCAGAATATTGTCTTTGTTCTGCAGGGTGATGCGTGCCCTGAGTACGCGGGCTTCAGGATCCAGCGTATTGAATATCTTATCGATTTTTCCTTTGTAGATTTTGTCAGGGTACGCGATCGTCGTGATGTCAACATCATACCCTACTTTGATGTGTGCAACGTCTGACTCGTACAGGTTGGCCATCACCCAAACCTCATCCAAACTGCCTACAACAAACACAGGGCTGATATCTTCCGTGCGAAGCTCCATGTTGAGGGAGATGTTTTTTTGGATCACAAAGCCAGACATCGGCGATTTGATCGCATAGGTAGACCGGTCGCTGGCTCCATATAGCCGAAGTACTTCCTGCGCACGGGCCGCTTCGCCTTTTGCCCGATCAAGTTCCTTCTGATCGTTGAAGAGTTGAACTTCAGAGGCATTTCCCGTGCGGAACAACTCTTCGGTGATCGACGCATTTTTAGCGGCAATTTGCAACCGGGACTGGGCAGCGTCATTTTCCTGAATAAATCCGGCAATTTCAGGGCTTCGGATGAGTGCCAGGCTCTGACCTTTAGTAACAAAGTCTCCGATCTCTGTGGTGAGTTCATCGACAAACCCGCCTGCCAACGGGAAGACCCGGGCAACTGTGTTTTCATTGAACGTAATCTTTCCTGTCAGTGCGACTTCGTTTTCAACAGTCTTTTCAGCGGCTTCGGAAAGCTCCTTCCCGGCGGAGAGTGTCTCCGAGAGAACGAATTTGGTGGCAGCCGTTTCGGTGGCTTCTGGCTTGCAGGCACCATTGAACAGAATCAGGAGCGCGATGAGTTTTGAAAATTTCATGGTAGAGATAGTTGAAAGTGAGCGATTGGTTCAGTTAGAAAAGACACGAGAATCGAAGACCATAGGCAAGCTGATGGCCATTACCCTGGCCGGCAGCGTAAACATTTCCTAACCCTTCGGTAAAGACAAAGTGAAGCTGGAACACAGTGCCGCTGCCACCGGAGTCGATGTCAGCGCCAAGGGATACCTGGTAGCCTAAATCATTCCGGATGTAACTATCAGTAACCAGGTTGTCTTTATGAAGTCCATCAAGAACACTTTGAAAGACATCATTAGCCTGGATGTTGTAGATATAGATGATTCCCGCGGCTCCACTCAAGCGAACACCTTTTACTACATCCTTGGGTGTTCTTAGATTAAGGGTGAGAGGAAACTCAAGTGTATTGAACCTGAGCTTCTGAAGATAGGTTGAATCGGGATCACCCTGATTTCCGTTTTTGTCAATAACCCAGGGATGGGAGAATGCGCCGCCGGAATTATCAGCATTGATGACACCGGTTCCACGCTGCTGGTATCCAAATCCTGCTCCTATACCCAGAAATGATGTGAAGTAGTATTCCGCGCGGATGCTGATTCCAAGCGAGGGCTTGGCGTAGTAGGCCACAGGGAGGTTATCGCCGGTAAGTTCGGTCAAATACATCTGGAAGCCGGCGCCAAGGCGAAATTTCTTCTCAAACGGATTCTTCTCCTTGCCGTCCGCGACAACGTCTTTCATCGTTTGCGCCTCGGCGCTCATGCAAAGACAGAAAAGAACCAAGAGGTTGAGGATCCGGGTATTCATAGGCATTTTTTTTGTTGGATTCGTCATAGCATTAATACTCAATCAGATTGGTGCCAATACTGAAGTTCAATTCATTCACATTGTTGAGGTACTGTTGCTTCATGTTAATCAGTTGGATGTTGGTGAGGATATAGATTCGTTGCTGATCGATAAACTGAAGGAGGCTGATGTTTCGCTTTTGGAAATTCTGGTTGGTACTTTTGTTCAATTCAAGAAGCCGTTGCAGAAACTGTGTGTTGTAGTTGCTCAGTCCGGTTTGCGAGCTCTTGTAGCGGTTGTAGGCAGCGGCTACTTCATTCCTGGTCCGGTTTTCAATTTCATTGGTCTTTAGCGTCGATTGCTTTATGGCATATTGTGCTTGTTTGATTTCGCCTTGCTTGCGATCAAATAAAGGCAAAGACATTTCCGTGGTGAACCCGTGATAGGGCCGAACAAAATTGCTACCCCGGTCCTGGGGCTGGAACCCAAATTTGATATCAGGCATGACTGAAGACCGTTGGAGTTTGAGGTTCCGCTCCTGATACTTAATCTCCAGACGGGCGAGTTCAAGGTCGGGCCTGGCGGTCACGGCCTGGTCTGCCAATAATGTTGGGGAGAATTCCTGGGCCAAGAGCGGCAAGCGTTGTTCAACAAAGAACACGGTATCCTGCGAATAGCGCAGCAGCGACTTTAGGTTTGAAAGCGCCTTTTCTTTTTCCCCATAGTTGGTAAGCGCATCGGTTTTTACACCAAGATATTCAGCTTCCAGTCGGATAGCCTCGGTCACAGAAATGGCGCCCACTTCTAACTGCTTGCGGGTGGCCTCCATCAGTTTGTCGTAGTTGGTGATTACCTGGAGGTAAAGAACTTCCTTCTCCTGTAGCGCAGCGAGGTCATTGTAGGTGTTACCTAATTCGAAAACCAGGCTGCGGATGACATCTTCCATTTGTTTTTCAGCCATCTCGACACCAACCCGCGCTAGTTTTACTGAATTGGTATGCTTGCCGGCAATGGAGAATGTTTGCTCGATTTGGACGAGCAATTGGTTTCTGACGGCGAAGTACTCATTCGTTTCGCTGTTCCACATGTCACCGTTAAAGATGAAGTAGGGGTTATTCCATACGCGGGCCTGAATCACCTGTGCCTTGGCCAGATTGATGTTGTAGTAGGCCGCCAGCAACCCCAGGTTATAATTGACCAGCCTGGCCTTAGCTTCCGTGAGGGAAAGGACCGTGTCGGCTTGCACCTGGGCACAGGTTGTTCGAACGGAAAACAGGATGACGAGCAAAATGCCCGAAACAAATCGTTTCATAAGTAGAGAGATATAGTGAATGATAAGCGGCCCCAAGG
>JANNAZ010000407.1:0-23471 GCA_031384895.1 Cyclobacteriaceae bacterium
GGCAATGAAGGCAAACATTAAGGGCTTTAGCCGAACTTGTGTCGGCATGCAGCAGGGAGAGCCGATTGGAGTGGAATTCTCCTCATTTCGCTAATTTCGGGGGAGCAAACTCAGAAGTAACTCTTATGCCTGATTGACCTGACCTATCCCATGTCCTCCAACCGTCAACTTGCCGCCATCCTCTTTACCGACATCGCCGGCTACACGGCCATGATGCAGGAAGACGAGACGGCGGCACTGGCTGTGGTGCGTCATTACACAGCCGTGCTGAAAGAGGTTGTGCCGCAATACCAGGGAACCATTGTAAATGACTACGGCGACGGCAACCTGTGCACGTTCACCAGCGCCACGGAAGCCGTGCGGTGTGCCATCGACCTTCAGCGTAAACTTCAGACAGAACCCAGAGTGCCGCTGCGTGTAGGCCTGCACATCGGGGAGATTTTCTTTGAAGACGGCAAAGTGTTCGGCGACGGGGTGAATGTTGCCTCCCGCATCCAGTCGCTGGGCGTGGCCAACTCCATTCTTTTTTCAGGTGAGATCTTTAGCAAGATCAGCAATCAGACTGAATTCAAAACAGTTTCTCTAGGGAGTTTCCATTTCAAGAATGTAACCGTGCCGATGGAAGTCTTTGCGCTGGCGAATGAAGGGTTGGTGGTGCCGGAGAGGAGTAACATGGAGGGGAAGATGAAAGTCAACGTAAGCCCCATCAAGAAATGGATCGCTGTTGCAGCCGTTATCCTGGTTGGGGCGGTATTGATCTTCCTGTACAAGCAGTATTCAAAACGGTCAATCCCTGGAGATATCGAGAAATCGATTGCTGTGCTGGCCTTCGAGGATATGTCACCAAACAAAGACCAGGGGTGGTTCTCGGATGGGATATCGGAGGAAATCATTAATAGCCTGACGAACCTGAAGGAGCTAAAGGTGATGGCCAGAACCTCTTCCTTTTATTTTAAGGGGAAGGTTGTGACGCTGGCTGAAATCGCGGAGAGATTGGGGGTTGAACATATTGTACAGGGTTCAGTTAAGAAGGTTGATGATCAGTTGCGGATAACCGTTCAACTCATCAACGCCAAAGATGGCTTTCAGTTGTTTTCCCGGACTTACAATCGGCCTGCTTCAGACTTGCTAAATGTACAAACTGAAATCGCGGAACAGATAGCCATTAAGTTACTGCATGAACTTACACTCACTCAAGCCCCAAAGGTCAACCTCGACAAAACACTTTCTGTTGAAGCGTACGAAAACTACCTAAGAGGATTGGATGCACGCGACCAGTATTATGATGAAGCAGTGGGGTTCCTATTGAAATCGATTTCCATTGACCCAACTTTTGGCGCTGCATATGGAGCATTGGCCGATGTTTACGATTCGCAGGGTGGAGCCAAAAGTAAAGATCGAATTAGGTATTGGAGGCTGCGGGATAGTGTATCCCGTATCGGGTATATGATCAATCCTAAATCGCCTTATGTATTATTGGCCCGGCACTTGACTTTTAAGAAAACAGAAACTCCAAATCTTGACAGTGCATTCTATTTTCTTAGAAAGGCACACTCAATCGATAGTAGTAGCCCATATGTCAATAGGATCATTGGAAATTCTTATATCCAAATCGGATTATATGATAAGGGGATCAGGTTCTTGACGAAAGCCCTTGAGTTAGATCCCCTTAACTCCGCTATTAGAAGGAGCTTAGGCCTTTGCCTCATGTATGGTGGTGATTTGGATAAGGCAAAGGTTCAATTCAGGAAAGCATTTGATTTTGACCCTCTTGACCTAAATAATTATTCAGCTATGGCACAGCTATATCTCCAATTTGGCGATTTGGACAGTGCATTATATGAATTAAAGTTGATGCTGAAATACAAAGTGGATGCTGGCGTCACCATTCCTTATTTGGGAGAGTCCATTACACTGGCCGCTCAATGCGTTGCCAAAGGTGAAAGAGAGCAGGCGCTGAAGACCTTCAGTGGGCTAGAAGTTCTGTCAATGTTGAATATGAGGAGGGAAATGCTAGCACAGCTTGATACAACTTCCTTAAGAACTTCAACTACAGGAAGAATTCCTGATTTGACTTCACCCACCCGTAATGCGTTGTATAGCATCAAAGGGCTAGATAATAGCCCTATTTTTGATTTCATCCGCTCAGAACCCGAATTTAAACGCATCCGCGAGCGGGTCAAGAAAGACCACGATGAGAAACTAAGGCGGTACGGAACCTTGGATTAGGCACTAGGTGCTTCGGACTCCTCTGTCAGAAAGCAGACTTGTTTGAGGGAGAGCCCTCTTGATACCTAGGATCCAGTATGCAAAATGGCATAGTAGTGGATGTTAACCTCAACCGAATGGGAAACTTGATATCGCGAAATGCAACATCAAGATGTAGTAGCCTCAATACTAAATCCCAAACCCTTCATATCCTCCCAGAACCCCGGATACGATTTCTGCACCACATCCGGATTCTCAATTTCAACATCCGTTTGAATTGTCCACGACGCAAACCCCATTGCCATCCGATGATCATGGTAGGTATTGATCGATAAATTGGCTGGAATATCTCCGGGTTTTCCGGGGGCCAACTTCCAAATGCCGCTGTCTTCTTTGAGCGACGCCCCGATCTTTGCCAGTTCAGTCCGCAAAGCGGCTATCCGGTCAGTCTCCTTGATCCTCAAACTTTCCATCCCCTTGAATTCTCCGGTCACCCCCAGGGCTGCGCAGACCGGTAGCACAGTCTGGGCCAGATCCGGGCAATCACTGAAGTTGACTTCAAGATGAGACACACATTGCCCACGGCCAGTCAGCTTCAATCCTTCGGGTGTAAAAACGGAGGAAACCCCCAACTTTTTCATGATATCCACAATAACTCGGTCACCCTGCAGTGAACCGGACCCAACCTCGGGTAAAAGAAGGTCTGTCTTTTCTGCCAGTGCCGCAAAGGCAAACCAGTAGCTGGCTGCCGACCAGTCGGCCTCGACCCGGTATGATGTTGGCTTGTAGTTACCAGCGGGTACCTTGATGAGTGCTTTTCCAACCTCAGCATGAACCCCGAAAACGCGCATTAACTCGGCCGTCATTGTGAGGTAGGGTCGGCTGGCCACCTTGCCTTCCAATTGGATCGTCAGGCCGTTGGGAAGTTTTGGCGCCAACATCATCAGCGCCGAAATGAACTGGCTGCTGATATCTCCCCGGATCGAAACCCGGTTCGCCTGCTGGCCGGCAAAACCCTGAAGAGAAAGTGGGGGAAAGCCTTCTTTGCCCAGGTAGCCTACTTGGGCTCCGATCGTTCGCAAGGCATCCACCAAGTTAGCGATGGGCCGTTCCTGCATCCGTTGCGTACCGGTAATTACTTTCTTCTGACCGGTCATGGCGAAATAGGCAGTCAAGAACCGCATCACCGTGCCCGCATCCTTGACATCGATCACCTCGCCGGGGGTATGCAGGAGTTCTTCCATGAGACGTGTGTCTCTAGCCTCGGACAGATTCTCCAGGTTACCCTTGCCGCCGATCAAGGCATTGATGATCAGACCCCGGTTGCTCAGGCTCTTGGACGAGGGGAGATGACGAACCGTTCCGGAAACGGTTGAGTTCATGTGTAGGTGTATCCGGTCGTTCACGATGGTTCAAAAACTTTATTTGGAGAAATATATCTTGACTCAGCGAAACAAATTAATTTCAAGTATAGTTATTAGCAGTATGAGTTCAACACGTAAAGTTGCTATTGGCCTGGGGATTGCCGGAGGGGCATTGCTGGCGGCTTGGCTACTTACCGGATCGAGGAAGCAGAAGACGAAAGACTTCCTCGTTCGTAAGGCCACCGACATCAAGAAGACCTTCCAGAAGGACACCACCTCCCCGGATGATTCCGATGTGCACTATGTCTGAAAGGTCTGATAGAACCCCAGCGCGCTCCGGATTTCCCGTTCGCTAACCGGTATATCATAAACAGCCTTCCCAATGGATTTGGGGAGTGCCATCAAAATCACGTTGCCTCTATTTTTCTTGTCCTGCCGTAAAGCGGGCAGGAGCTTTTCAGCCTCAGGAGGTTCAATTTTTCCGAAAATCCGGTGGATATAGCCGGCGATCCCATCCAGGTCTGACTTGGTCAATAGCTTCTTCCCGAAGGCGATATGACCCTCCAAAACCATTCCGGCGGCAATGGCCTCACCATGCAACAGCGGTGTCCGCGTGTCAAGGAAATAGCTCTCCAGCGCATGACCCAGGCTATGACCAAAATTGAGTATTTTCCTCAAGCCCTTTTCCTGCGGGTCCTTACGAACTACTGCCGATTTGAATTTGACGGAGTGCCGGACCAGCTTTGGCCAATCCTGTTCGTCCAGCGATTTCTTCCGGATCGTATTCCATACGGCCCGGTCTGAAATCAGGGCGTGTTTGATGATTTCAGCAAAACCTGATCGCAACTCGGGAGTCGGTAATGTTTTCAGGAATTCCGTGGCGATGCAGGTGGCCAGGGGGAGGTTAAACGTTCCCACCTGATTTTTCAATGACCCAAAATCAACGCCTGTCTTTCCGCCAATGCTGGCATCAGCCATGGCAAGAAGGGTTGTGGGGATGATCATAAAGTCTATCCCCCGTTTGTAGGTCGAGGCACAGAAACCTCCAAGGTCCCCTGCAACTCCACCACCCATCACGACCAGTAGAGAATGACGATCCATTCCGGCGTCCGTAAGTGCTTGCCAGACCTTCTGGCAGGTGGTCAGGTTCTTATGTTTTTCGCCGGCCGGGATTTCAATCAGGGAATGGGCAGGAAGCTGATTCTTGATTTTTTCATAGCAGTGCAGCCGGGTGTTCTCATCCACAAGTACGGCTACACCGGTGTGCGCATGGAAGTGGCTCTTCGAAAGGAGAGGGCGCGCTTGAATTCGGATCGAGGTCATGGGTCAAAATAACTGAATATTATCCACAATATGATTCTCAGTAAATGAAGTCCGGACTAAAGTCCATTTGGATTTGCTATCCATTTGCCACGGCCTTAAGGCCGTGGCAAAATTGTTACCCGTTTAATCGAATCCACCCCTATATTTGGGCCGTCAAAATGTATCCCCATGGAGATTAGCCCTTCGGTAAAGTTCGACAACACAGAGGTTGCATTCCGGTACAAGTCAAACCGCGAGTTGAAGAAGGCGAATTTCATTTTCACCATCGTCAATCACCCATTTATATCTCAGCTGGCCACAGGGGCCGTGAGACTCGGAATGTCCTGGGGTTTGCCGATCAAGGGATTGGTGCGGGCAACCGTGTTCGATCACTTTTGCGGCGGCGAGACAATTGACAAGTCAGAGCATACCATCCAGCACTTGGCAGAGTATAAAGTGAAAACCATCCTGGACTATTCTGTGGAAGGAGAGAAGTCGGAATCAGGGTTTGATCGCACGGCCGAAGAAATCCTGAAGACATTCGACAAAGCCAAGAGCTCGAACCACATCCCTTTCTGTGTTTTCAAAATGTCCGGGATGGGCAATGGGGAATTGTTTGAGAAGATCCAGGGCGGTCATACCCTTTCGACTCAGGAGGAGGATGCCTATCAAAAGGTGCGCGACCGGGTAGACCGGATTTGCAAGCGTGCATTGGAAACAGGAATACCGGTGATGATCGATGCCGAGGAATCGTGGTTGCAGAACCCGATCGATCAGATTGCTTTTGAAATGATGGCGCGTTACAACCAGTCTAAAGCTATCGTCTTTAACACCTGCCAGATGTATCGGGCAGACAGCCTGACCAACTTGAAAGATGTGTTTCATCGGGCCGCTATGCACAACCACTACCTGGGTGTTAAACTTGTTCGTGGGGCTTACATGGAGAAGGAGAGAGAGCGTGCCATAGCGCGAGGATACCCTAGTCCAATATTGGGCACAAAAGAGGAAACAGATAATTCATTTAATAAGGCATTGGCTTTTTGCATTGACAACAAGCAACGTATTTCCATGATGTGCGGTTCGCATAACGAATACAGCAATCAGTACCTGACCGTGCTGATGCAAAAACACGGTATGCCAGCCAACGACCCGCGGGTTTGGTTCGCTCAGTTGCTGGGTATGAGTGATGCTATTTCGTTCAACCTCGCAAGCGATGGATTCAATGTCGCTAAATATGTTCCATACGGTCCCGTCGAATCCGTAATGCCCTATTTGTTGCGCCGCGCAACGGAGAATACATCGGTAGCCGGACAAAGCAGTCGTGAACTATCCATGATCCGCAAGGAGCTAGCCCGGAGGAGACGCAGCGGTTGATCATTCTTTCCTTGGCAATTTCCGCTATTTTTACAGTCCAATCGTTTTTAACCACACAGCCATGCACCTAAGTGAGCAGGAGATCATACGCCGTCAGAGTCTGGAGGAGATACAGAAGCGGGGGATAAACCCGTATCCTGCCGACCTTTTTGAAATCACCACAAGTGCAAAGAGTATTCATGAGAAATTCCCCAGTCAGCCAGATACGTTTAAGGAGATTTCCATTGCAGGCCGGATGATGAGCCGCCGAATTATGGGGAATGCCTCATTTGCTGAACTTCAAGATGAGACGGGAAAGATTCAGGTATACTTCCGGCGAGACGACCTCAGCCCGGGTGAAAACAAGGACTTGTATAACATCGTGTTTAAAAAATTGGTCGATATCGGAGACATCCTGGGAATTCGTGGATTTGTCTTCACTACCCAGACGGGAGAAATTTCTATCCATGCCACTTCCTTAACCATCTTGTCCAAGTCACTGCGTCCACTTCCTGTGGTGAAAGAAACGACAGATGAGGCGGGAGTCGTCCATCGACACGACGCGTTTGCCGACCCGGAGCAACGTTACCGTATGCGCTATGTTGACCTCATCGTTAATCCTGCTGTGCGGGATGTTTTTGTCAAGCGAACCAAGTTGGTAAACTCCATGCGGGAGTACTTGAATGGAAAAGATTATCTGGAAGTGGAGACCCCCGTACTGCAGCCGCTCTATGGAGGAGCTGCCGCCCGGCCGTTCAAGACGCATCACAACACGCTGGACATGACGCTGTATTTGCGGATTGCCAATGAATTATATCTCAAACGATTGATTGTAGGCGGCTTCACCGGCGTCTATGAGTTTTCAAAAGACTTTCGCAACGAAGGTATGTCCCGGTTTCATAATCCGGAATTTACGCAGGTAGAATTGTATGTTGCCTATAAGGATTACCAATGGATGATGAACCTTGTGGAGGAAATGGTTGAGAAGGTCGCTTTGGACCTGCACGGAAAGACAGATGTTACGGTGGGGGACAAGGTGATTGACTTCAAGCGCCCCTGGAAGCGGTTTACCATGTTTGAGGCCATTGCGCACTTCACCCATATCGATATTTCTCTCATGGATGAGCTGGCTCTGCGAGACACATGCAAAAAACTTCACGTGCCAATGGATGAAACCATGGGAAAAGGAAGGCTCATTGATCAGATTTTTGGAGAGAAATGCGAACCGCTCTTGATCCAACCGACCTTCATCACCGACTACCCGGTTGAGATGTCGCCCTTGGCCAAGAAGCACCGGACGAAGGATGGGCTGGTGGAGCGCTTCGAAGCGATCTGCAATGGCAAGGAGATCTGTAATGCCTTCTCCGAACTAAATGATCCGATTGACCAGCGACATCGGTTTGAAGAGCAGCTTGAATTGGGCAAGCGGGGAGATGAAGAGGCGATGACGCTGGACGAAGATTTTCTACGTGCATTGGAGTACGGCATGCCTCCAACAGCAGGTCTGGGAATCGGGATTGACCGCCTTTCGATGATTATGACAAATTCTGCTTCTATCCAGGACGTAATCTTCTTTCCTCAGATGAAACCCGAAAAGCAGGCTCAAGCAGTCGATGACCAGTCTTTTATCGAATTGGGCGTGAGGCCGGAACTGTTGCCAATTTTGCAGAAAATGGGAATCAATACGGTCGGCCAATTGAGAGAGACAAAAGCCAGCAAGCTGCTGAACGACATGGGCGGCATGCGTAAGAAACTAAAGCTGGACCAGATCGCCCCGGTTACGCTTCCGGAGATAGAAGGGTGGTTGAAATAGTAACTAGTTGTCGAAGAAGGATTTTGTGCGATTCAAACGCAGGTCTTTCAGTAGTGACGACTTGATTCCAATGTAGAACGTATACGACTGATATTTTCCAAACGGTACCCAGCTCAGATTGACCTCCCAGCAGTGCAGGTCCCTGGCAATCGTGATGTAGGTTTGGGTTATTTCTTGTTTTTCAAAATCAAATCCTGAGTTAAATTGGATCTTCCATTGTTTAGAAAGTGAGAAGTCTCCGTCAAACCGCATGGCCTGAGTGACTTTCGGCGTGCTGTTCACCCCATGGTTATAATCGATGTTGTAGTTGATTCGCAAATTCCATGGTATATCAAAATCAATATATGCATCTGGATTTGCCAGGATGTATTTCTTATCAGCATCGGTTACGTTGGTAGCCTTGCCAACCTTTTCACGCATATCATTGTCTTTAGATTGCCCCTTGGGGCTGAGGTTTGTGCTCATGGCCAGGCTGGCGTTAGTGATTCTTCCAATACCGAAGCCGTCATCAATTACGTCATACCCGGCAGGTGGAGTATACGGATTCCAGGCAAAATACCGGGTCCTGATTTCCCGCCCGACTTGTGTTGAGGCAGGATCCTTGGAGACAAGGGTTACGTACTTGTATGGATCCAGTGTAGCCGACATGTTGATGTTGAGTTTGCTATCGAGCACATTGGTATTGGCGGCCATTCCGAACGCTGCCAGCTTGAATGAGTCGGCCTTGAAATTGTAACCGCTGCTGATTGACAACGTATTGAACAGGTTTATTTTTCGGGCAACGGTGTCTTTCTTGCCTTTCACTTTCATTTCGACCGTGTTGTTAATGCCGAAACTCATGGTGGCGCTTTCTCCGAACCGGGAGGAGCCATACACATAGCCTTCGTGTACTGATTTGTAGACAGGATTCGGGTTGCCGGTTAATTGAAGTTTTTGGTAATAGCCATAACTTGGATCACCAAAATTTGGCTGGAAGGACATTCCGATAGATGGGTTGACCACATGACGGATGGCTTGGACACCAGTTTTCCCCTTGAAGAAGTAGGTCCCGTAAATCCGTGTAGTCAGGGCAACGCTGCCCGAATAATTAAATACCCGGTTAAAACCCCTCACCGTATCAACGACAACAGCAGTTTTCTGGTCCGATGAAACACCCCAGGTAAGTTTGTCAAAATACCACAATTCATCCATGGAAACGCTTGGACTGATGGTAAAGAAATTAAGAATTTTGAAAGACGTACCTACGGGAATTGTGTGCCGAAATCCTTTTCTGCCTCGTTCAACAAGAAGGGGGATTGTCTGAGAGTTGAATGGAGCAATGCTGTCATGGGTAATCTGTTTGCCCTCTGCATCCGTGAAGTTTCTGCCCAGGTTGTTGGTAATTTGGTTGGTGGCCGATGTCGTAAGCCGAAGGGATAAGTTTTGCAGGAACATCCCCTGCGACTTCTTTAACGGGTAAACGTTGTTGATATTGAATGTAAGGTCTGGCAGCGCCAGGTCGATCTGTTTTGTAGAGAGGTCCTGATTAATGCGGGCGTTAGCACCCAGACTAAACAGTTTTCCAAATGTCTTTGAATACGAAACGTTGGAACTAAGTTTCCGTGTCGTATTGTCCAGGCGCGGCGCGGCCTGGTTTGTGTTATAGGCGAGGAGATTGTTCGTATTATAGGTAGCACTGGCGGCGTTGACCGATGCGGAAAACCGGCCAGTGCCTTTTGACTGGGGTGTGTGACTCCACATGATTCGAAAGTCTTGCACCGTGCTGTTGTCTTCAATGTTATCGCTGGTGCGATTGTTTGAATAGCTGAAATTAAAGTTCCCTCCGTAGTTGTATCGTTTCGAATAATTGGAATTGATGTAGAAGGCTGAGGAACCTTTTGAATAGATGTCGCCGGTAACCTGAAATTTTATATAGTCGTTTACGTCAAAGAAATACCCGCCATTTCGGAGAAAGAACCCTCTGTTTTTTTCTTCACCGTAGCTCGGAACAATAATACCTGAGGCGCTCTTGCGAGGCGAAGGGAAAATACCAAATGGAAGCCCTAGCGGAAGCGGCACATCGTGCATCTCCATGTAAAAAGGACCAACAACCATCTTGTCGCCTGGAATGGCCTTCGCCTTAGTGGCAATGATTTGATAGTGCGGATGGGCGAGGTTGCAAGTTGTGTAGGCATTTCGAACGCTTAGCAATTCATCCTTGTCATTCTTCATCACTGCTTCCCCATGGAGGAAGCCTTCATCCTGCTTAGTGACCACTTCGGAAATTCTAGCCTTACGATTCTTAAAATTGTAATCGATGCTTTTCGTTTCGTATTTTTCACTGCCATTGATAAATATTGGATACCCAACACGCCGCCCGGCAGAATCGAGTTTTCCACGGGCAGATATGGTCGATTTTTCGTAATCGATAACGATCTCCTCGGCCATAACCTCAATCTCCCCGTACTTGATTTTAGCATCTCCATAAAGACGCACAATTTTCTTGTCCACACGTGAATTGATAGAATCGCGAGCTGAATAGATAATGGTAGTTTCAATGTCGCTTTTTCGCTTCTGCTTCAAGGAATCGGTCTTGGTGGTGTCGGGCGATGTCTCTGCGAGTCGGGCTCCAAAGGGTGAGTCAGCGGCAGGGTTGGCGGTTGGCTGGCCTGGCCGCCGGGCTTGTGCCAAAGCATTAAGACTGCTCAAAAGGACAATACCTCCAAGGAAAAATCGTATCAATATGCTGAGCACAGAGCTGTTCAAAATTTAGCTTTTAGCGAAAAATTCACGATTTTGTCCGAATTTATGTCAAATTAGCTCGTATCACCACCCATTGAACCTCCGAACTAAGGTCTTTTTGTTAGCAATAACCTTGCTAAACTCGTCGGCGGCCACGAAACGCACCGTAAATACGGTAGATACCGTGGTCATTGATGCTGGCCACGGCGGGAAGGACCCGGGGACGCATGGGGTGCGAATTAGGGAAAAGGATGTTGCCTTGAAAATAGCCCTGCGGGTGGGAAGCTATATCGAAAAGAACATGCCTGGGGTCAAAGTGATCTATACTCGGAAAACAGATTTGTACCTTGGCCTCGATGAGCGTGCAGCTATCGCTAACAAGCATAAAGCAGACTTGTATATTTGTATTCATGCCAATGCGGTACCTAAAGAGGAAGTCTACGGGACGGAGACGTACGTTATGGGGTTACACAAGTCAGAAGACAACTTAGACGTGGCAAAAAGGGAAAATGCAGTAATTCTGCTGGACAACAATTACGAGCAACGGTATGAGGGATTTGATCCCAATAGCCCGGAATCATATATCTTGTTCTCGGTGACGCAGAGTGCGTTTCAGGAAAGTAGCCTTAAGTTTGCGGGCAAAGTAGAGTCCCAGTTCAAGGGGCGACTTGGTCGAAAAAGCCATGGAGTGAAGCAAGCGGGTTTCATGGTGTTATGGAGAACGGCGATGCCTGCTGTTTTGATTGAAGTAGGCTTTTTGACAAACCGGAAGGAAGAGAAATTTTTGAGTGAATCTAATGGACAGGACCTCATCGCATCCGGGATTTATCGCGCATTCAAGGAATACAAATCTCAGGTAGAGGCTATAAATTAATACGTGTGAGAAACAGGGAATTTAAGGTTGGTTTGTTTGCCATAATCGCCATAGCGGCGCTGTACTATGGATTTTACTTCCTGAAAGGAATTGACCTGTTTTCAACTACGACTAAGTACTATGTCATTTATGAAAACGTCAATAACCTGGCGGTCTCCAACCCCGTGCAAGTAAGTGGCTTTGCTGTAGGGCGAGTAAGTAACATTCACATCTTGACCAACCAGAATCACAGCGTTCTTGTTGAAATTGACATTGACTCAAAAATAGAGCTTGGGGATTCTACCAAAGCGATTTTGGATAGCGAGTTACTGGGGGGAAAATTCATCGTCCTTTCCATTGGCAAAGTAATAAATCCGAGGAAACCGGGCGACACGATTTATTCTGAACTAGCCAAAGGAATGTTCGAAGTACTGAAAAACACGGCGGAACCGGTAGCAAGTAACCTTCAAACTACGCTTGGCAAGTTTAACATTGTCATCGACAACCTGAGCAAGAATTCACAACGATTGGATTCGATATTCCGAAAGCTGCAGAAAACGCCTGACATCCTCAACGCCACGTTATTGAATGCAAACGACAAGATTACAGTAGTTTCCGGAAGCTTCGCCGATGTGGCTACTAACTTGAATGGTACACTGAATGAATTGAGGCCCACCCTAAGAAATTTCGCAATTTTGTCGGACTCTCTTAAAAAAATGGAACTGAACAAGACCATTGCTAAAACTCAGCAGACACTCACCAGTCTCAACGAAACCCTGGGTAGACTCAAGAAAGGCGACAACACCATAAGTAAACTCTTGACGGAAGATACCCTCTATGTAAACCTTAACCGGTTGCTCCTCCGGATGGACAGTCTCGTGGAGCATTTCAATCGCTACCCTAAACACTTCACCTCTCCACTGGGAAAGAGTCACAAGAAAGTAGAGCGGGACCTACTTAAGTTGGAGGAGGAGAAGAAGGCGAAAGCTGCGGCTGGACAAAAGACAAACTAAATTCTACGTTTACCCTTTCGTATGGACCTGGAATTCAACCGGAATGAGGATCGTTTCAAACAGCTATGCGTTCAGTTAGATTCTCGGGTGAAGCGTGTTAGCCTGGGAGGAGGAGAAAAGAAAATAGAGGAGCAACATCAGAAGGGCAAACTCACAGCCAGAGAGCGGATCGCTTATCTGACGGACAAGGATTCTGTATTCATTGAAGTGGGCACGTTGGCCGGAGAGGATATGTACACCGAAGTCGGTGGATGCCCTGGCGGCGGCGTGGTTACCGGTCTAGGCAAGGTATCCGGCAGACTTTGTGCAATTGTTGCCAACGACGCAACCGTTAAGGCCGGTGCTTGGTTTCCCATCACCGCAAAGAAGAACCTTCGGATTCAGGAAATCGCCATGGAAAATCACCTGCCGATTATTTACCTGGTCGACAGTGCTGGAGTATTTCTTCCCATGCAGGATGAAATCTTCCCCGACAAAGAACATTTCGGCCGTCAGTTCCGCAATAATGCCAAGATGTCATCCATGGGGATCGTGCAAATTGCTGCCATCATGGGAAGTTGCGTGGCCGGAGGAGCCTACCTGCCTATCATGTCGGATGAAGCGATGATTGTTGACAAGACAGGATCCATTTTCCTGGCTGGATCGTATCTCGTAAAAGCAGCAATTGGTGAAGAGATTGACAATGAAGCGCTAGGTGGCGCCACAACACACTGCGAAATCTCCGGAGTAACAGACAACAAGTTCCCCAACGACCAGTCGTGTCTGGATTATATCCGGTCTATCATGAGCAAACTCGGCGCACATACTCCGGCTGGCTTCGACAGAATAGAACCCGGTTTGCCAAAAGAAAATCCGGCCGACATCTACGGCATTATTCCAGCCGACCGGTCCAAACCGTACGATACCCTGGAAATCATCCGGCGCTTGGTTGACGGATCTGAATTTGATGAGTACAAAGCACTCTATGGGAAGACCCTGTTGTGTGGCTATGCCCGCATTGATGGATGGGCTGTCGGCATAGTGGCCAACCAACGCAAGGTGGTTAAAACGAAAAAGGGGGAGATGCAGATGGGCGGTGTCATTTATTCTGATTCTGCCGACAAAGCGGCCCGATTTATAATGAATTGCAATCAACGAAAAATTCCGTTGGTTTTCCTTCAGGACGTCAGTGGATTTATGGTTGGGAGCAAAGCTGAACAAGGCGGTATCATCAAGGACGGCGCGAAAATGGTGAATGCGGTGGCCAACTCAACGGTGCCCAAGTTTACGGTCATCCTTGGAAATTCCTACGGTGCCGGCAATTACGCGATGTGCGGAAAAGCATATGACCCTCGGCTGATTGTGGCGTGGCCTACTGCGCAGATTGCCGTCATGAGTGGTGCTGCCGCCGCCAAGACACTTCTGCAGATCCGTGTAAGTACACTCAAGGCCAAAGGACAAAAGATTACGCCGGAGGAGGAGGCCGGTTTGTTGAAGGAGATAACGGATCGGTACAACGAACAGCTTTCCCCTTATTATGCGGCGGCCCGGTTGTGGGTAGATCAATTGATCGACCCCCTAGACACGCGATCGTATATTTCTTGCGGCATTGAGGCAGCCAATCATGGCCGGGTCAAGAAATTTAATGTGGGCGTGATTCAGACATAGCCGATGGAGGAAAAAGAGATCAAAGCGCTCATCTCCTTGCTTGACGACGAAGACAAGCAAGTGGTGGCGCACGTGGAAGAGAAAATACTTTCCCTCGGTAAATTAGCGATACCTTTTCTGGAAAGGGAATGGGAATCCAGTTTCAGCCCTGCGCTCCAGTCAAGAATTGAGGAAATCATCCATACCCTTCAATATGACCTACTGAAGGAGCGGCTCCTCACGTGGTATGCCAGTGACCAAAAGGACTTACTGGAGGGAATGTGGATCGTTGCCACGTTTCAGTATCCGGATCTGGAGTTGGATAAACTCAAACAGGAGCTGGAGCAAATCTACTATGAGACCTGGCTTGAGTTTCGCGCCGACCTACACTCCATGGATCAGATTAAGGTGGTCAATGGTGTGCTTTTCAACAAGCTGAAGTTTGGGGCCAACACGAAAAATTTCCACTCGCCAGGAAATTCCATGATCAACATCGTGCTCGAGACCCGGAAAGGGAACCCAATCACCCTGTGCGTAATTTATTTGCTGGTAGCACAGAAACTCAAACTACCCGTATTCGGCGTAAACCTTCCAAACTTGTTTATCCTGACCTACAAGGACACGCAGAATGCGCCATTCTATATCAATGCATTTAACCGGGGATTGATTTTTACCCGTCAGGACATTGAGAATTATATTCATGAATTGCATCTGGTGCCCCAGAATTCATTCTTTGAGCCTTGTGATAGCCTCGAAATTATCCGAAGGGCCTTTCGCAACCTGATCATGTCATTTGAAAAAATGGGTGAACATGCCAAAGCCGAAGAGGTAAAGCTGTTGCTGGTGGAGATTTCGGCTGGCGGCGAACTGGGCGTTTAACCCGGATTCTATTTTTTTCTGATCGAGCAGCCAGCTGCCCGAACCGCAGAACTCTCAATTGGCTTTCCGGCGAGGAGATTGTCGATCGCATCCTTTAGGTAGCGGGCGTTAACACCAGCCGACTCTTGTGGACTGTCGTCCAGGGCTCCGCTGTAACGGATCACAAATCCTCCTTTGACATGTTGGAGCAGGAATGCTTCCGGGCTTCTTTTCGCATCCAAGGCATCCATAGCAAGTTGATTCTTGTCAGAAAGGTAGGGGACGGAATACGACCAACTTGATGCGGTGCGCTTCATCTCTTCCGGTGTTTCTTCAGGGTCCAAGTGGGAATTGATAAGCAAAAAAGGAACTTTGTCAGCGTACTGAAGAACCAACTCCTTCAGCCGGTCTATATAATAGAGATCGTAGGGACATGCGTTGCTTGTAAATACAATGACCACGGCGCGAGCAGATGAGAACTGTTCCAGGGCCACCGAGGTACCATGGGCCACATCCGTTAGCGAAAAACCCTTGACGGGGGTCTGAGCGATCGCTCCAGAAACGGCCAGAACAAAAAGGATAGAAGAGATCGACTTCATATTCAGTTCAAGATTGCTTCTCGGTATATACCACTACGTAGTCATTAGTAACGCGATAGCCAAGGCGAACGGTAGTTTTTAGAGGAAGTACGCTGATTAGCCCGGTCAATATTCCTGCCTCAGACAGCGCAAAGGGTTGAATGCGCAGGTGATCACTGAAAAGAACATTTCTCCGTCCATAAATCTTATATAATGCCTCTTTGGCGCACCAATAAATGCAAAGTTTGATAAGGTCTCCCTGGGCGTCATCCAACTCTTCTGGAGCAAGCACACGAGGGCCTACTTGCCGCAATTTTTCCTTCGCCTGCTCTACGTCAATTCCGACGGGCTGAAGTACATCGATCTGCGCTGCAACAATGGGATATGAATGCGAGAGGGAAATGGAATGAGCATGCGTTTTCAAGAAGGGTTTTCCGAACTCATCTTTCCGGACTCCCTCGTAAGGCAGGTTAATGTGCTCAACGAGTGTACGGATCAACGCACGCCCCCCAAGCCACTCTAACCTTTTCTGAGGATGAATGATGTCGTCCGGACAGGTTTCAAAAGAGAGATAGGACAGGTCCGGTTCGGGTTCATCAATGTTCCATAGCCCCCAGGCTTGGCCCTTTCCCAGCGTTTCTATTTTTGAAAGGGGCATTAGGTAATTCTTGTAATGTGATTCACTTTTGTGAAGTTACTTTTAAAATAGGACACTTTCCATGAGCCAGGTACAGGTAAAGAAGGATATCACATTGGTAGGCCACCGGGATTGTGTCTATGCACTGGAAGGTATTCCTCAATCTCCAATATTTTTCTCTGGCTCAGGAGATGGCATGATTGTTCAATGGAAATTCGGAGAACCTGAGGGAGAGCGCGTCGCGCAGATGGCTGCTTCAGTCTATGCGCTGTGTTACGATCCTTCGTCGGGACTATTGTTTGCAGGACATAATTTCGAAGGTCTTCATGTTCTGGATTGGGAAGCGAAAAAGGAAACGGCATCTTTGAAACTCTCTTCCAGCGCAATTTTTGATATTAAGCTGAGTGCTGGCCTAGCGTTTGTAGCCAGCGGTGATGGAAGTGTTTCCGTAGTGGATACCAAGACCCTGGCGGTGATTGAACGGTTGACTGCATCTCAGCAGAGTGCCCGTGCCATCGCCGTTCACCCCGAGGCATCAGAAATGGCTGTGGGGTACAGCGACAATTACATTCGCATTTTCAGTCTGGACGACTTTTCCATGCGCAAGGAATATCGGGCGCACGAGAATTCGGTTTTTAGCGTTAGGTATTCGGTGGACGGGCGGCTGCTGCTTAGCGGTTCCCGTGATGCCCGCCTCAAAGCATGGAATGTGGCTAAAAATTATGCATTGGAGGGGGAAATTGCCGCCCACCTGTTTGCCATCAATGACATCCAATTTAGTCCGGATGGGAAACATTTTGTAACTTGCAGCATGGACAAGTCGGTCAAGGTCTGGCGTACCGATGACTTGACGCTTCTGAAGGTTATTGACAAAGCCCGGCATGCAGGCCATGGCACTTCGGTGAACAAACTGCTCTGGTCCGCGTACACCAATCAGATCGTAAGCGCCAGTGATGACCGTACAATCTCCATTTGGGACGTAATTTTTTAAACTACACGTTAACCCCTACGTCATGAAAATAACACCGCTGGAAATCCGGCAGAAAACGTTCGAGCGTACCCTGAGAGGCTACGACAAGGATGAAGTCAATGCGTTTCTTCTCTCGCTCTCTCAAGAATGGGAGCGCATGATGGATGAAGCGAAAGATCTCCGCTCCAAGCTTGAGAATTGTGAACGCGAGATATCCAAATTGCGCGAAGTCGAGACTTCATTGTTTAAGACCCTCAAAACGGCGGAGGACACTGGAGCCAATGTGATCGATCAGGCCAACAAAGCAGCTGAGCTTCATCTGCGAGAGGCGCAATTGAGCGCGGAAGCTATTCTCAATGAGGCTAAAGACAAGGCCAAGAATACCCTCGAAGATGCGGATGCTACTTCCCGGCAAATTCTGGCAGAAATGGAAGACAGCCTCAAGGAACTTGTGCAGCATTATAAGTCTCTGGATTCCCACCGGAATAACCTGGTCGACGACTTGAAACGGCTGGCTAACGAAGTGCTTGATCGTACGGAACGGTCAACGCAGGGGATAACTAAGTTTAATGTCGACGATCACCTTACCCTGGCCAAGCGCGAAGCAAAGAAGCTGAACTTCTCCGGTGAGGGTGAAGGTCGGCGATTGCGCGCACCGGCTGCTCCTACTCCATCACTTCCTGCCCCGGTAAATGAGCCAAACCGATCATTCTTTGATGAGGTGGCATGACCGGTAGGATTATCCTGGAAGGGCTGGAGTTTCATGCATATCACGGAGTTTATCCGCACGAAAGATCTTCTGGGAATAAATTTGAAGTGGATGTCACAGTAGAGACGGCAATTGATCCGTCGGCATTTGAAGATGACCTTGCGGGCACCATTAATTATGAGGCCTTGTATGATTTGGTGAAATTGGAAATGGCGAAGCCGTCTAAATTGCTGGAGCGTGTGGGCCACGCTATCGCCGGACGGATCCTGACAACTTTTCCGCAAGCCCTCTCGGTGCAAATCAATATTTCCAAATTCAATCCGCCCATTGGGGGCGTGTGCCGTAAGGCATCGGTGACGATCAGCCAGGTCCGCAACGGGTGATCTTTCAGGCTGTACGACCTTCTGGCACATCAACGAATACAAACCCACGCACATCGGTCCCCTCGTGGAAGTCCACCTCTTTGCCGACAACATATAGCATGTGCTTTTTATCGATGTAGACAGGAATTCCTTGCATTGGGTAGGCTACGTCTCCTTCCTTTTTCTTGTCAAACCCAAGGATGAGTTGCGCCCCGCCACAACCGCTTCCGCCGCGGATACCAATTCGCAAGCCGTAACCCGCCGGGATGTTCTTCGTCCGCATGATCTTTTGGACTTCCGCTGCGGCTTTCTGGCTTAGGGTTACCGGGTGAAGTGGTGTCACAGACTAGGTGTTAATTTTATTCGTTTTGTTTCTTTAACCTCGCGTAATCAAAATTATCTAATTTTAGACAGCTTTACTTAACGAATCGCTATGGATGCTCTGATTGAATATGGGAAAATCCTCCTGCCGGCCTCAATTGTCCTGTATGGAGTTTATTTGATGGTACGGTCTTTTATTAATAAGGAGATAGAATTGAAGCGCTTGGAAGTGCGCAGCCGGTCAATCGAGACCATCTTGCCTAATCGCCTTCAGGCCTACGAACGTATCTGTCTTTTTCTTGAGCGTATTTCGCCGCCGAACCTCCTCCTTCGCCTTAACAATCCCATTTATTCTTCACGGGAATTGCACAAGATCTTGCTGGATGAAATCAGGAACGAGTACAATCACAACGTTTCTCAACAGATCTATATGAGCGAAGAAGTTTGGAACATGGTACGAAATGCCAAGGAAGACCTTGTCATCCTGGTCAACGAAGCCGCTGTCGCCATGGCCCCCGAATCCACTGGCCTTGATCTGTCACGAAAGATATTTGAACTAACCATGGAAAAGAACGTGGAGCCGATCAGTCATGCCTTGAGTGAGCTCAAGAAGGAAATTCAGCAAACGTTCTGATGGCCGTAGCCGTGATCGCCGGAACCACCGGCCTTGTCGGTTCCCTGTTGCTTGACCTCCTGCTGGAGGATGCCACCTACGCCCGAGTCATTGCCCTAACACGCAAGCCCCTTTCCAGAGAGCACCCCAAACTGGAAAACCAAGTGGTTAATTTTGAAACCCTGGATGAATATGCAACGCAGCTGAAAAGCGACGTTGTATTCTGTTGCCTGGGCACCACCATTCGCCAAGCGGGCAGTCAGGCGGCCTTTCGTAAAGTGGATTATGAGTACCCGGTAAACCTGGCACGGATTACCAAAGCCCAGGGAGCAAAGCAGTACCTCTTGATCACCGCGCTGGGCAGTAACAAGAGCTCTTCGATCTTTTACAATCGGGTAAAAGGTGAAGTCGAGGAGGCTATCGGGTCCATGAACTTTGAAGGCTACCATATTTTTCAGCCTTCGATGCTGCTGGGGAAAAGAAAGGAAGAGCGTGGAGGAGAGTCGGCGGGAAAGGTGGTGATGAAGCTTCTCGGGTTTGCGATTCCCAAAAAGTATAAGGCTATTGAAGCCGGCAAAGTTGCCAGAGCCATGTTAGAAGTGGCCAAAAAAAATCAGCCTGGCGTCCGCATTCATGGTTCAGACGAGCTACAGAATTTCTAGCACATGATCTCTGTCATTCAGCGGGTAACACAGGCTTCCGTAACGATTGAAAAAAAAGAAATCGCGGCCATTGCCAGCGGACTGCTGGTGCTAATCGGAATTGAAGAGACTGAAGGGGGAGAGGACATCGAATGGCTCTCGTCAAAAATTATCAATTTGAGAATATTCAATGATGCGGAAGGGGTCATGAACCTCAGTATCAAAGACGTGAACGCCGATCTCCTCGTCGTCAGTCAGTTCACACTTCATGCAAGTACCAAAAAGGGGAACAGGCCTTCCTACATCCAGGCGGCACGTCCAGAAGTGGCGATACCGATCTATAAAAATTTTGTCAAGGCCCTGGAGAGTAATCTAGGAAAGCCGGTTCACACCGGAGTGTTTGGGGCTGATATGCAAGTAGGCCTGATCAATGACGGGCCGGTGACCATCATTATTAACTCGAAGGATCGGAAATAGCCTAGATAACGGCGAGCGTGATAAACACGATGTTCAGAATCACATAGACAGCGACAACGAAACGCGCACCTCTCCGGTTGGTTTGCTCCGCTAATTCCTTTTTGCCATTGTCATATTGCTTTAGTGCAATTGCTGAAACGAGTAAGGTTCCAAAAATGGCAATGAAAGTCAGCGCATGTAACGTGTCGACCAGCGAGAAAGATGACGATTCCGGTAGCAGGGAATCAATGATGTACTTGTTACCTACTGCAGCGAAAAGACCGCCCACCGGGAGACCAAAGCGCGGTTCCATTTCGGATGGATGTGGCGTGAAGCTGATGATCGAGATCAGGAAAGCGATGTACATGCCCAGAAAGATTTTCATAAACAACCCCCACGCATCCCGTTCAATATCCAGGTCAATGGTGAACTGGGAAAAGGTCTGGCGATCGCGACCCGGTCGTGGGTCTCCGAAACCGGTGTTGTAGCTGTTATCCCGGACACCGACTTTAAAATTTTTGATAGTCCATCCGTCGATGGCTTCCTCATCGTCAAACTTGCTGCCGGCATAATCTGGGGAAAAGATCAGTACGCTATTGTCCAGGATGCTGTTTTCAATTTGCACCCGCAGGTGTTGCTTGTCAAACGGGAAATCCAGAACAGACCAGTTTTCCTTCATGGTGCATTTCATCTTCAGCATCACCCAGGTCTTGCCGTCAACGCTATCAATAATTGACTCCGGCGGCTCAATGGTCTTGGCGTTGGGGATATCCAGCTGCGTAGTAAAATCAAATTCTGGGTTGTCGTAGAGAAACCAAAGCCAGAAACGAGCCGTGTATTCTTTGTCGTGGAAATTGATATCATGCACACTAATGACATACGCTCCTACCCGGGCTGTATCTGGACTTTGCGCCTGGGTGTACAGGGCCAAAGAGACAAATGCGCAAAGCAGGAATTGTGACCTTTTCTTCATGGCCAGCAAGATAATGGATCTGGAATTATTTTGATTCAATTTTGCCTTTCATTCCGGGGTCACCCTTCACATAGGTTTCGAGCATATTATCCATTTCCCAAAGCATGTGCAGGATAGACTCCTTGGCGCGGTATCCGTGACTCTCATACGGCAACAAAACGTACCGGGCTGTTCCACCGTGGCCTTTGATGGCATTATAGAACCGTTCGGTCTGAATTGGGAATGTTCCTGAATTATTATCCGCTTCGCCATGAACCAGGAGGATGGGTGTCTTGATCTTGTCTGCATAGGAAAAGGGTGTAACGGTTGGAGTTCATGCTTTAGCAGGTTCGCGAACGGGAACAGCCTGAAGGCTGAACTCCAACCGGTTCGCCCGACAAACCAAAAGACCCTGTGGAGCCGCAGGGCAGAGGGGCGTTCAACCTTGACGGCGCGAGCGGGCCGTATCATTGAAGCCCGAGGCACGCTTGGCTTATTTTTCAGGTGCAGTGAATCTGCGAACAGTTGGAATCAAGTGTCTATCCTCGGAAATGATTTTACCGAGGCACATTCACGGTCACACGCTCTTGCCGCGCCTGTGGACGCAGTGCGGAATTCGGATAGTCAGAGATCGTTAACTGTTTCGGGTTCGCGGACAATTTGTGGACACGGGCCGGACCTGCCAAGATTTTGGATTATCCAAGGGTGCGGCGGGAAGCCTGCGTCCATTTCATGCCCATGACCAGACTGCGTCGGCGGACTGTCCGTGGACGCGGAATATTCCCGGGACTCTGCGCGTTTGTTTGTCAAATTGTTGCCGGATATTGAATAGACGTTGCGCGATTTGTTGCGCTGGAGATGGCGTGAGCGATTTGTGTCCGCCAAGCGAACTGCTGCGCGGACTTCAGCGGCTATAGCCCGGACGCTTCCTGGGTAGCACGCCAACCGTAGCGCGGACATTCCCCGGCGTTGCGTGAGAAATTTCCCGGCAACCGCTCGGACACTGCGCGGTTGCTGCCCGGCGAATGCCCGGATGATTCATCGGATGTTGCGCGGACACTTCGCCGGACGCCTCGCGGAATACTGCGCGGAATACTGCGCGGACATTGCGCGACTTCCTGCCTTACATCCATGTAAGGGGATGGTGTCTAACCAAAATGACCGGCTTTCCCATTCCAGAAAGCCGCCCAAGATTCTGTTCAATTGAACGCTCCAAATTGACGCACTGATGTGCAAATTACGAAGCACTGAACGAGCGTTCTGAAACCGGCAGCGAAACGAAACAGGTCGGGAGTGGTATAAACGGACGACGGTGAAGTGGAGCGCGGTTTTAGAACGCCCGTTGAGTGCGTGACCGTCTAGGTTTGTATTGCGGCGATTTGTCTGGTTCGTTTCCAAGGCACGCAGGAAAGCGGGCCAGTCAAAGCGCCGCCATCCGTTTCATTTTATCAACGCTCGGAAATCCGATACGAGCAATTGGCAATGGCCCGAGCAACCTCCTTGAAATTGGTGATGCGCCATTTCGCACCATCGCCCACCAGTGATGCCCGGCGTTGTTGGGCTGCTGCTGCCTGTGGACTACGCCGCGCCTTACGAGCGGCCGTCATACGGCTTTGCGCTTCCTGCCTTTTCATCTCACGAAAAGAGATCTTTTTCACGCATCAATCCATACCGTATTAGGGCAACGGTGACAAAGCTTTCATTGGATGCAGCGATGGCCGATCAAATTGCATCCGGTTGGATGCCATTCGCACTGAGCGGGCGTTTCTGAAATCGAAGCGGAACGGAGTGGGCCGGGAGTGGAATGAAACGGACGGTGGCGAAGTGGAGCGTGGTTTCAGAAGCGCCCGTTGAGTGCGTCACCGTCTCGGTTGCTAATCGCGGCGCTTTGTCTGGGCGGTTTGCGAGGCACGAGCAAAGCCGGGCAGTCAAAGCGCCGTGGGTCTTGCCGTCTTTCCAACCTCTGGTTTCGCGCTTGGGAGGCGTCGCAAAAGATGTATCACATACATCTCGGCAGGTTCGGTTTCTGCAATTCTGTCCGGCATGACGGCGAATCAACGACCGGTCTCTGCGAAGTCATTTTGCTTCGGACGAAAGATTGTGCCCAACGGACGCACACTT
>JANNAZ010000428.1:0-10692 GCA_031384895.1 Cyclobacteriaceae bacterium
GTAAAAATGAATGATGACCTGATCAAGGGTCTGAAGTAATTCGGCAATAATTCATATTCAAGGGGACCCTTCATCGTGAAGGGTCCCTTTTTTTGGAAGAAATCCAGTTACACAGAGAAATCACGGAGGAAATGAAACGAACAGGAAATGTATTGCTCTGTGAACCTCTGTGAATTTCTCAGCGCAACTCGGTGAAATAGCTAATGCGGTGAACTTGAATATGCCGTTGCGCAGAGAGCGGGTTAACGGTTGCTACGTTGGAAGAACTGCAGTATAAAGGCAACCACGATAACCGCCACGCAGCCGATGATGTTGTACATCAAAAATGCCACATCCGTATAAAAATAGAGGTAGAGAATAATTGCCTCGCCAACAATACCTCCTACAAATACCGCTGTTGATTTCAGATATTTGATATAGAACGCTGATAGGAATATCCCCAGGATAGTCCCGTAAAACAACGACCCTACAATATTCACAAACTGAATCAGGTTTTCCGCCTGGTTGGCCACCGAGGCAAAAAGCATTCCGAAGATTGCCCACCCGATTGTCAGCCACTTCGAAGCCTTGACATAATGTTGGTCGCTTTCACCAGGGCGGATGGAACGCTTGTAAATATCCACGGCAGAAGTAGAAGCAAGTGCATTGAGTTCCGAAGCGGTAGACGACATGGCTGCAGAAAAGACAACAGCGAGCAATAACCCGATAAGCCCGTGCGGCAGATAGGTCATCACAAAGTTGATAAATACGTAATCCTTATCCATCGTGTTCTCACCGGGCATCGCCGCGCTGATCGCACCTTTGGTCCTGCTGCGTATATCTGCTTCGGTGGCCTGGATGGCCTTCATTTCAAACTTGGCCTTGCCGATTGCAAGCTGGTCCTCTGCCTGTATGGCCCCCACCAACTCAGTCGCTTTCTGCTTGCGCTCCTGGTAAACATGATCGTAGTCGACAGCTAACTGACTAATCTCTGCACGGGCCTCGGTCTGCATCGCCTTCTTCAACAACGGTTGATTGTGCACGAGGGGCGCCTGGTGGAATTGGTAGAAAACAAAAATCAGTATACCGATATACAGGATAACAAACTGCATTGGAATCTTCAATAGTCCGTTGAAGAGAAGTCCCAGCCTGCTCTCTGTTATCGAACTCCCGCCGAGGTAGCGCCCCACCTGCGATTGATCCGCCCCGAAGTAGGACAAAAACAAAAAGAGTCCGCCGATCAGTCCGGACCAGATGTTGTATCGGTCAGACAAATTGAACGACAGGTTAATTAGGTTAAGTTTTCCAACTTCTCCTGCGTATCGAAAAGTCTGCCCGAAAGACATGCCTTCAGGCAGCATGGAGAATGCAATCCATCCCGCCGCAATCATGCCGCCCATAATGATTGTGAGCTGGTACTTTTGCGTGATGCTAACAGCCTTCGACCCACCGGATACCGTGTACAGCATAACCAGTGTACCGATCAGAAGGGTGGTCAGGTTGATGCTCCATCCGAGAATGGTAGAAAGAATTAATGAAGGGGCATAGATGGTAATCCCAACAGAAATCCCCCGCAGCATCAAAAAATAGATCGCGGCAAGCGAACGGGTCTTTCGGTCAAACCGGGTTTCCAGGTATTCGTATGCCGTATAGACTTTTAGTTTGTGATACAACGGAACCGCCGTGATCGAGAGAATGATCATCGCCAGTGGAAGTCCAAAGTAAAACTGAAGAAACCGCATGCCATCTTCGTATGCCTGGCCAGTCGTGGAGAGAAATGTGATGGCACTGGCTTGTGTCGCCATGATCGACAATCCGACTGACCACCAGGGAAGTGAATTGTTGCCCAGGAGGTAGCTCTGCATGCTCTTCGCACCCCGTGTCTTCCAGGCGCCGTATGCAACAATCAGCAGCAGCGTGCCAAAAAGAACAATCCAATCAAAACTATTCATGAAAATGAATCAGTAATCAATAGGTAGACAATTACCTGGGCGACCATCGTCAGCAAGACCAGCAAATACCAGCCCATCCAACTTTGGAAAACCGGAGGCTTCTCTTCGTGTGTGTGTTCACTCATTTTGAGCTTTTTACTTTTTGGTTTTGAGGCTTTGCCTGCTTGCCCAGGGAAGCCAGGTTGGCAAACAACTTATAGGCCCCGGCAACTCCTTCCGGCAATTCGCGGAAGAAGGAAAGCCCGGTATACACGTAGTGGCCTGTGCCATACTTGGCAATCAGCACACTGCCGTTCCGGGCTGGCTCTCCTGTATCATTGAGTGATAAAAGTGCCTCGTACTTTGGATCCCATTTATCTGGAAAATACAGCCCTCGCTCTTGTACCCAGCCGTTGAAGTCTGCAGCGGTAATCTTATTGGGAAAGTTAAGTGCCGGATGGTCGGGCAGTAGTATGCGGACTTCGCTGTTCTCTTCGGTAACACGGTCCCGTGAAATGTTTAGTGGGTACGGAGAGAATTTATCCTTGTCGATTTCAAGGTCGTTGCTGGTATTATATTGCGTTATTAAGGTTCCGCCGCCTTCCACATATTTGAGCAGGTCCGGCATGAAGTAGCGAAGGCGTTCGTTTGTGTTTAAGGCCCGAACCCCGAGGATAACGGCATCGACTTTCTTCAGGTTTGCTGGTGTAACCTCCTCATTCTTCATTTCCCAGACTTCATAGCCCAGATTTCGCAAAGCTGCTGGAATTTCATCTCCCGCGCCGGCGATGTATCCGATTACCTGACCCTGTTTTTTCAATCCCACCCGCACCAGGCTGGATTTCGCTTTGGGCAGCAGGGTTTGATACGGAATGTGATCGTACTCAATTGTCTCCACCGCTCGGTCGTAGATTATCCCGTTGAGTTCCACCTGTGCACCCATCGTAAATGATCCTTCGCCTTGGGAAGCCGGGTAAAGCATGAAGTCAATCTTCGCTTCTTCGCCCCGCTTCTGTATGGAAACCGGCGCCGATACGGGATTTGATTTCCAGTTTGCGGGCAACGACAGCTTTGCCGTTCCGGTCACAGGAGATCCGGAGGATGACTTGACCAGAACACTTACCATTTTTGGCTTCGTGTCCGGGAAGACAAAGACCGGTTGACTTAAATTCACAAATACCGGAGGCACGATTTCAAAAGGTCGCGACAATTCACCCTTCACCGGGTCAGTCCATTTGTAGACCAGGGAAACTTCCAGGGTCATACGCTCGTCATTGATTTCAACTTCGCAAAGTATGGTCACTGCAGGTCCGTTCTCAGGCCGGCCAATGAACTCTGGAGCGGGTACGGTAAAAAGCCCAAGGCTATGATCCTCGCGAAGCCAGTAAGGGTCTGAATAGGTTGACGTTGCCTGAAGCGCCCTCTTCGTTTTGAAGAGAATGAGTTTATTGTTGATCAGGTCGAGGTTCATGGTCGAGTCTAACGAAAGCTGCTTACTGGTGATGGCCGTGAGCTTCACCAGGACAGGAGATCGATTCACCGCTTCAAATGAATTGGTAATCAACTCTCCGGGCGTCATCCAGGGTTGATTTGCAGTTACTTCAACATATAGGCCAAGGCAATCCTGAATCAGTTGATTTACCTCCTTGCCTTTGCGTGTTTTCCAGATTGAGGATGCCAGGCCTTCTATCTGCTTCCGAATTTGAAGTAGCAGCGCAACCGACAAATGAGGTTTTTCAGTATTGAATTCGCGAATGGCTTGCTCTACGAGCGGTTGAATTTTCTCGCTGCCCTTTACACGTGACCAGGTAGTATTGATACCGTCGAAGAGGTCCTTGTTGGCTTTCTCCCCTTTCGTATACACAAAGAACTCCGGCGAATCTCCTCGTCTTCCCGACGACCCAAATCCCTGGCTCTTGTGCTGCGACCGACTCTCCGCCGCAATTTCAGAATAGGATTTTCCGAGCAACGAATTGTATGTGCCCATATTGACTACCACGACCCCGGGCGTATTTTCGTCTATGGACTGATCAAAAAAGCGACCCGTGTTCATGTACAAGCGTGTTGGCTGCCATGTACCGTAACGCGCTACCTGATCGGGTCTGTACCCGGTCGTACCTGCAAGATCAAATGCTTCGATGGCCAGTACGGCGGAGCCGGTATGATGGCCATGGCCCGCACGCTCTGTCGGCGGGAATCGGGTAAGTATGATATCCGGTTGAAACTGGCGCATTACGCCCACCACATCGCTCAGTATTTCATCTTTCCCCCAGATGGCAAAGGTTTCCGTCACATTTTTCGAAAAGCCAAAATCATTGGCCCGGGTAAAGAACTGTTGCCCTCCATCAATTTTGCGCGCCGCAAGAAGTTCCTGTGTACGGATAAGTCCGAGTTCATCGCGGAGTTCAGGGCCAATAAGATTCTGCCCGCCGTCGCCCCGGGTCATGGACAAGTACGCTGTGCTAGCGAGTTTTTCATTTCTCATGAACGTGATTGCTCGCGTATTTTCATCATCGGGGTGTGCGGCAACATAAAGCACGGAGGCAAGGATATTTAGCTTCTTTAGCTTAAGCTGAATATCTGCTGCATTGGGCTGCCTGAATTGGGCTTGTGCTCCTGGAAGAATCAGCAGACTTAGAAGTCCGAGGGTAATTAATCGCATAGAATCGTATTTACGGAAAAACAGCGCAAAATAGCTAGTTTGGTTTTCAATACTGGAAGGTTAGGATGAACGGTCAGCCAGGATGGTTTTCAGAACTTCCCCCGTCTCATGCCATTGACCAAAAAAGTGCCGTCTGGTTCGATGAGCATAATAATGCGTGAGGTTTCTTCCTTGTCGTCAGACATAAGGATTAGCGTAAATTCATATGGTGTGACACGATCTTTCATGTCGTCGGTGAAGCCAAGGTCAAGCGTATATTCACGATTCACCTCCGCCTTCTTCGAAAGCTTATTCTTCTTGTTGTTATCCGTACAGCGAACCTTAACCTCTGTGGCTGACAGTTGCTGAAAGCTGATATGAAGGATGAGGTAGGGCAATGGGTTCCCACCGGAGGTACGCCGTTCTTTCTCCCGTTGTGTCTCCGTGAGGTCAATGTAGGAATTGTCGGTCATCGGCCTTGGCTTGAACTTGTATTCCAGTTCAATCTTAAACTCCTCAGATGCCTTATAGGGAACCTGTTCCTGAAGAAGAAGCGTGAGTGCGGACAAAACTATCAGGAGGTACATGGATATCTTGGCGGATGCTATTTACGTCTGATCACAATGTTTGTCAATGTCTTAATGGTCCCCCAAGGATAGGTGTACTCGACATCTACAACCGAAATGGACTTGAAATCGGTGCTGACTGAACACATATTGAAGGTAATGGAATAGGGTTGTATCAGTCCCGCGTCGTTGGCATTTATTCGAATCATTCCGATAGCCGGCAATGCGACATCCGTCAGTTGGCCCGCAGCCTCACCGGACGTACCGCTAACTGCGATAGCAGGGTTCACGATGGCCAGTGTTCCCCCCATAGTCTTCAGCTCAAAATCAACGCTAATGGAGTTATCCGGAGTCTTATAGGACCAGGTTCCGTCTGGCGTAGTAGGGCTTGGCGCAGGGGGCGTATTGCCGCAGCCTGCCAACCCAGCAAGGAGAACCAGCAGAACGATAGAGATGCGCATGATGCTAAAGTAGGCAAATAAGAGAGGTCACAGCAATCGCCTACGTTGATAATACCGCTGTTTGGATCAAGGGCATGGGTCAAATTTCAGGGAGCCAGTTTGTAAAGCCCACGGTATCCCTTAGTTTTGCGCCTCATTCTTCGGCCCAGAAAGTCGATGCAAAGATTAAGCCTCCTTAGCTCAGCTGGTAGAGCAACTGACTTGTAATCAGTAGGTCGTTGGTTCGATTCCGACAGGAGGCTCTTGAATATCAAGGAGTTACAATAACAAAGGTCAGCACACTGCAAGGCGGCCTTATCTTTCGTGATTATGATCAGAGAATTGCTTGGGTTGGTATTCAAGAGCAAGAGGAAAGCTACCTACTACTACAAGCTCGTCCACTATTTTCATAAGAATATCCTGGCTAACCTCTTCCGATGGCTCTACAAGGGAAAGCCGATCAAAAATATCAACCTCTTTGAACAGCGGTACTACTCGCAAAACGGCGAGGATGGGATCCTCCGGGTCATCTTTGACAAACTCGGAACAACCAATCGCCATTGCGTGGAATTTGGTATCCATGATCAGGAAGGGAACACGATCTACTTGGAAAAACAAAAATGGCATTGCCTTTGTATGGACGGAAATGGTGATAATGATTCTATTAAGAAAGAATTTATTACCGCAGAAAATATTAACACACTACTCCAGAAGTACAATATTCCCAGGGAGTTTGACTTGCTCTCGATTGATATTGATTCTAATGACTATTGGATCTGGAAAGCCCTGGAGGGATACTCACCCAGAGTCGTAGCGATTGAATACAACGCGACCATCCCCCCCACGGAAAGTTCAACGGTACCCTATAATCCAATTGCTCAATGGGATGGCACCAACTATTATGGCGCAAGTCTATTGGCACTTTACAAATTGGGCGCTGAAAAAGGGTATACCCTGGTGGGCTGTGACAACATGGGAATCAATGCCTTCTTTGTCAGAAACGAGTTGATCGGAAATCATTTTCAAATCAAACCTATCCACTTATTATTCAAGCCACCGGGCTATGGCAAGAAGATCAACGGCAAGCGGAGCGGTCACCGGGAAACCGGGCAATCGATGGTAGACGTTTAGAGCTTGTGGTTCTTTGAAACTGCCTGCTTGTGATTCAAAATGCGTTTGTATGTTTTCATAATCTTCTGGCCAGAACCAGACACTCAGACTAACCTACGCGAGACGCTTCGGGGGCATACACCAAGACACACAGGCACATAGACACGCCTGGTTTTACCTCAGCGCGGCCCGCAGCTGTTTCAACTGCGACTTCAGGCTTGCAATCTCTGTTTCGGATGTGGCTATCTTCACTCCAAATTCTTCGCGCATCTTGTCGGCATTCTTGCTCCGGCCAAAAAAACCGAGGTTGTTCTTTAACAAAGCCACGTCATTCTCCTCTTTTTGTATGCGTTTGCGTAGGCCCTGCTCCCGCTGCTGTAATTTATAGGCAGCATCCGGGTCAGTTTTGAGATTCTCCAACTGGATGTCCAGCATCACTTTATCTTTCTCTCCCTGGCCCACGTTTTCTATGGATGCCATTGCCTGCTGAAACAGGGTGGTAAACCGCCCTTTCGTATCACCCGTAGATCCACGAGGAACCATTCCAATGGATTGAAACTTCCGTTGTGTCTCTTTCAATCCATCCAGCGTGGCGCCCTTCTGTGCTATCAAGGATTCCAACTCAGCACAAATCGCCTCCTTTTGCTGGAGGTTATCAGACTGCTCCCGGTCGGCTGCCTCAAACTTGACGCGTCGCTGCTCGAAAAAGAAATCACATGCTGTTTTGAATTCCTGATAGATCTTCTCCCGGTACTTGTCAGGCACAGGCCCGATCTCCTTCCATTTGAGTTGAAGATCTTTTAAGGCATTGGATGTTTTTTGCCAATCTATATTAGCTTTCAGTTCCTCTGCCTGCTTCACCAACTCTCTTTTTTTAGCAAGATTTTCTGTCCGGCTCTCATCCAGTTTAGTGAAGAACTTGCTCTTGTTGGCAAAAAAAGTCTTGAATGCCGACCAAAACTGTTTGTTAACTACTTTGGCCTTGCTCCGGGGCACAGCACCAATGCCGCCCCAGGTTTTCTGGGCAGTCAGGACGTCTAGCGTCTTTTGATTCCACTCCTTTATCCGGTCGGACTGAAACGTACCGAGCTCAGAAATCATTTTGATAAGTTCCTCTTTCTGGCCCAGATTTTTGGACAGTTGCTCATGGAGCACAGAAACGAACACATCACGCCGTTCATATACTGCATCGGAGGCCTTCTTGAATCGCCCCCACAGGATATCTTTATCATCCCGGGATACCGGGCCAATATGTTTGTATTCTTCATGAAGCTCGTTGAGGTCATGAATCGCAACATTAAGCTTGTCGACATCTGCAAGTTTCTCAGCGCGCAGGCATAGTTCGAGCTTGGCCTCCAAATTTTTCTTTCGGTCAAGTTCCTTTAGCTCAAAATAAATGGTCCGGTTGTCGTAAAATCGATCAACCAACGCGTGATAGCTTGCCCAGAGCGGACGAACTTTTGCAACCGGGACCTGACCGACTTCCTTCCAGAGCTTTTGGATTTCCTTGAACTTGTCAAAGCTGTGCCTATTGTCTTCACCGTCAACCAGCTCACGCAAGGTGTCCAGGAGTTCCGTCTTCTTCCGAAAGTTGTCGTTCTTTTCCTGCTCCATCGAGCGGAAATGTTCGAGCCGTTTGTTCCGGAGGAGCTTGAAGCTAGCTTCAAATGCAATATCCAGAACGTCGAGGCGATAGTCAAAGTCATCAATCGTTCCACCCTGCTCTATGAACCGTTTCAATGCATCTGTTTTCTCCAGGTGCTGGATCTCCTCGAACTTGTTCTTGACTGCGCGGATGGCGGATTCAGACTTCCGGAAATCATTGTCCCGAACCAGTTCTTTTAAGAGGTCAACAATGTCCTTCTTGGTTAACTGGGAATAGTCGTTTTCGTGAACCGCCTCGGCGAGCAAATCACCGCCCGCTTCGGGAGTCTCTAATGCCTGCTCTGGCGCATCGCTCGCCACATCCAACCCTTCTTCTTTCGCTTCAGTTTCCATCAAATTTCAATAACTCTGCTTTTGCTTGTTTTGGACCGCAAAACTACCCATTCTATGTTAATTCAACCGGGGGTCTTTCGGATAATTTGAATAAACGGAGAACCGACCCCCCATGACCGTTAATGTCTTTTTCCACATGGATTCGGGCTCTGTATCAAAGATCAGCTCTTCTTTTGCCTTGTCGCTGACGATCCACGAATCCTGGTCCAATTCCTCCTCCAACTGACCCGCTGACCAGCCGCTGTAGCCCAGGAAGAACTTGATGTCTTTGTTCGCCATCTGCTTGGTCTCCAGCAAGAAGAGTACGCTCTCAAAATTTCCCCCCCAATACACTCCCTCCAGGATCTCCACCGCATCTGCAATGCCAGGATGTCGGTGAAGGTAGTGGAGGGTGTCTTGTTGAACAGGCCCGCCAACCAATGCCGGAGTATCAAAATCTTTGATGTCATCCATCACATCGCTGACGTTGGCTAAGGACGGCTTGTTTAACACGAAGCCGAACGATCCTTCGCTGTTGTTTTCACATAGCAGAATGATGGTCCGCTCGAAATTTGGATCCGGAAGGAAAGGTTCTGAGATCAAAAGCCTCCCCCTTTCCGGTTTGATTTTATTCTTGTAGTTGAAGAATTCCATATTTCACTTCTCCAATAAAACCATGATTCCGCAAACCACCAAATGAACCCCTAAAAATTACTCTTTCGCGGGAATTTGGATGGAAAGAAGTCACCATCTTTGCGGTAAATAAACCGAATGGTATCCCTGTCTGACTTACGCAAAGAATATTCACGAGGCACGCTAGACGAAAGTACAGTAGCCAAGCAACCCCTCGCTCAATTCGAAAAGTGGTTGCACGAGGCCATTCAAACGGAGGTGCCAGAACCCAGTGCCATGAACCTGGCCACTGTATCCGAAAAGGGCCTGCCCTCCTCGCGAATCGTCTTGCTTAAGGGGATTGAAAACGGTTGTTTTGTGTTTTATACCAACTACCAGAGTCGCAAAGGAATTCACCTGGAGGAAAGTCCAATTTGCGCATTGAACTTCTTCTGGCCGGAATTAGAACGTCAAGTGCGAATTGAAGGAGTCACGACCCGCATTGCTGAAGATGTCTCTACTGCCTACTTCCAGAGCCGTCCGCGCGAAAGCCAAATTGGGGCTTGGGCGTCTCCGCAGAGTACAGTCATCGCAAACCGGAAAATACTTGTTGCGCGCGTCAAAGAAATTGAAAAACGATTTGAAGGCAAATCAGCGCTTCCTAAACCAAAACAATGGGGTGGATTTCAAGTGGATCCGCACTGGATTGAATTCTGGCAAGGGCGCCCAAACCGCTTGCATGATCGTATTCTTTACAGCAAGAGCAACACGGGCTGGACGATTAGCCGGCTGGCTCCCTAGATCAGGTCAAACAGCGACCGCACGCCAACCCAACGTCGTGCAACAAAGCCCTCTCCGTGCTTTACACCAATTGCATGGCCCATCTCAATGGCCCTTGCCTCGAGCATATTCATGAATTCCGGGGTGGAGATATATGTCACTGGTTCTTTGCTGGATGGATCAAAAAATTGGGTCTTGAACGCCTTGATAGCTGCCAATTTTTGTTCCCATTCTGCAGAAATATCCACAACAAAGTCTGGCGCAATAAATTGACTTTGCACATAGTGATACACAGCAGCTGGTCGCCACGGCTCCTGCTTTGCTCCTGTCGCGTCTGTGGTTTCGATTTTGGAAAGCCCTGACAAGAAACAAGCGCTATATGCAATGTCAGAACCGCGCCCATGGTCTGGATGACGATCTTGTATTGCGTTAGCCAGCACGATGTCTGGACGGAACGTGCGAATGGCCGTTATGACTTTCCGTTGATGGCCTTCCTGGTTTTGAAAAAAACCATCCGGTAAATCCAGGTTTGTTCGAATAGCTAATCCAAGCAGCCGCGCTGATTCTGACGCTTCCTTTTCCCTGGTTTGAGCGGTACCGCGTGTACCTAGTTCTCCTCGCGTCAAGTCAACCACGCCTACTTTATGGCCGGATTT
>JANNAZ010000324.1:0-4192 GCA_031384895.1 Cyclobacteriaceae bacterium
CTATTGTCCCTCCGCACCCTAATTCGGCGTCGTCCGGATGCGCTGCAAGTACGAGGATATCCAGTTTCATACGTGGGCCATCTCATGTTCACGAGCCGCAAGAAATCGCTCTGCATCAAGGGCGCCCATACACCCTGTTCCTGCTGCTGTGACTGCCTGCCGGTACACCCGGTCAGCCGCATCCCCGACTGCAAATACGCCTTCAACATTCGTCCGTGTAGATCCCGGCTTCACCTTAATGTAACCCGTTTCGTCCATGTCGAGTTGACCTTTAAAAATAGCTGTGTTAGGTTCATGACCGATCGCAACAAAAAAGCCTTTGATGGCAATCTCCCGACGCTCTTTGGTCTTGGTATTGATCACTCGCATTCCCGCAACATCGTCGGTTCCCAAAATCTCTTCTGTCTCGCTATTCCAAAGGATTTCAATCTTTGGATTCGTCTTCACGCGCTGCTGCATGATCTTGGAGGCACGCATTTCATCCCGCCGAACGACCAGATAGACTTTAGGGCAAAGCTTGGTCAGGTAGGTAGCCTCTTCTGCAGCGGAATCTCCTGCTCCGATCACAGCAACATCCATGCCCCGGTAAAAGAAACCATCGCAAACTGCGCAGGCCGAGACGCCCTTATTCATAAATTTTTGCTCTGACGGAATACCCAGGTACTTCGCGCTGGCGCCGGTAGCGACAATGATCGCCTCTGCTTCCAATTCGATTGTCTCATCTACAACGGCGTGCAGCGGGTACGCCGAAAGGTCCACTTTGGTTACCATCCCGTCGCGAACTTGTGTGCCAAACCGCTCTGCCTGAGCCTTGAGATCCATCATCATTTGAGGGCCGTCGATCCCTTCCGGATAGCCAGGATAGTTCTCCACTTCACCCGTGATCGTTAATTGCCCACCCGGCTGCCCTCCCGAATACAAGATGGGTGTAAACCCAGCGCGGGCAGCATAAATAGCCGCTGTATAACCGGCGGGGCCGGAGCCAATAATCAATACTTTCAGTTTTTCCTTTGCCATATAGTTTGGTACTACGAAAAAGGTCCCATTCAAGAGACCTTTGAATTTATTTCTATTTCAAATACTCTTAACCCAAGTAAGGCTTAAGTGCCTTACTCCTCGAGGTGTGCCGAAGCCGTCGGATCGCTTTCTCTTTGATTTGGCGCACGCGTTCGCGGGTCAGATTAAACTTTTCTCCGATCTCTTCCAGTGTCATGGCATGTTCGCCATTAAGTCCGAAATAAAGGGCAATAACATCGGATTCCCGCTGGGTTAATGTTGAAAGCGCCCGCTGTACCTCACGGCGAAGTGAATCCGTCATCAAGCCCTGATCGGGTGTATCTTCTCCATCGTTTTCAAGAACATCCAGCAGACTGTTTTCCTCACCCTGAACAAACGGGGCATCCATGCTTACATGACGTCCACTGATCTTCATCGTATCGACCACCTCAGCAGTAGTTACTTCGAGTACCTCAGCCAATTCCTCAGCTGAAGGTTCACGCTCGAACTTCTGTTCCAGTTCGGAGAATGTCTTGGATATCTTGTTGAGCGAACCGACACGGTTGAGAGGCAGGCGTACGATGCGTGATTGCTCGGCCAACGCCTGAAGAATCGATTGACGAATCCACCAGACGGCATACGAGATGAATTTGAACCCCCGTGTTTCATCAAAGCGCTGGCCCGCTTTGATCAATCCAAGGTTGCCTTCATTAATCAAGTCTCCAAGGGAAAGGCCCTGGTTCTGATATTGCTTGGCGACAGAAACTACAAAGCGAAGGTTAGCCTTGGTCAACTTTTCCAGAGCGACTTGGTCACCTTCCTTGATCCGTTTGGCGAGCTGAACTTCTTCGTCAGACGTAATTAAATCAACCTTGCCTATCTCTTGGAGGTATTTGTCCAGAGACTGGCTTTCCCGGTTCGTGATCTGCTTGCTGATTTTTAGCTGTCTCATGGGCCTGTTAGCTAGTCGTCAAAACATCCGGCCGATAAATTAGTTCCAAAAACCTTCGCTGTCAACTACACCTGCGCTGGCTCCTCTTTTCTTGGAGGTTTTTCCAACAGGACCTTGCGAGATAAGCGGAATTTGCCCGTTTTCTTATCTACTTCGATCAACTTCACTTTGACCTCTTCACCGACTTCCATAACGCCATCCATGGTTTCGAGGCGCTCCCACTTTATCTCGGAGATGTGTAGCAGACCGTCTTTTCCTGGCATGAATTCTACGAAGGCACCGAATGGCATAATCGATTTAACTACGCCGTCATACACGGTGCCTACTTCGGGGATCGCCACAATAGCCCGGATGCGCTTCAACGCGCCATCCATTGCCGCCTGGTTTGTTGCGAAAACACTTACATGGCCCCTCTTGTCTTTCTCCTCGATAACCACCGTTGCTCCTGTCGTATTCTGGATATCTTGAATCACTTTTCCACCAGGTCCGATTACCGCACCAATCATTTCTTTGTCGATGATCATGCTGAATGCTCTTGGAGCATGTGGTTTCAAATCCGGGCGTGGCCGCTGGATTGATTTCTGCATCTCGCGGAGGATGTGCAGTCGTCCTTCCTTCGCCTGAATCAGCGCCTCTTTCAATACATCGTAGGTGAGCCCTTCCACTTTGAGGTCCATCTGACAACCGGTAATACCTTTCTCGGTACCCGTTACTTTGAAATCCATATCTCCCAAGTGATCCTCATCTCCGAGGATATCAGAAAGGATCGCATAACGTCCTTTGTCTGAAATCATCCCCATGGCAATTCCAGAAACGGCAGCTGTAATAGGAAGTCCAGCGTCCATCAGTGCGAGTGATCCGGCACAAACCGTTGCCATTGAAGACGAACCGTTTGATTCAAGGATATCGGAGACGATGCGGATAGTGTACGGATTATTTTCTTCCGCCGGGAGTACCTGCTTCAGGGAACGATACGCCAGGTTGCCATGTCCTACTTCCCGTCTGCCAGGTCCGCGGTTAGGCTTCACCTCGCCTGTAGAGAAGGCAGGGAAATTATAATGTAAAATGAATTTATTTGACCCGGAGAACATAGCTCCGTCAATCATCTGCTGATCCAGTTTTGTACCGAGAGTAACTGTACTCAACGATTGGGTTTCGCCGCGTGTAAACAGAGCTGATCCGTGCGCGGAAGGCAGGTAGTCCACTTCGGACCAAATCCCACGTATTTCATTTGTCTTCCGGCCATCCAGACGCACCCGCTCATTGAGAACGAGGTCCCTGCATGCCTTCTTCTGAATATCGTGGTAGTACCGCTTCACCAGTGCCTTGTCAATTGTAGAATCAGCAGGTAGCTGAGCGATATAGTCGGCTTCGATCTGCCCAAACAATTCGGAGCGTTTCTGCTTATTCGGTGTCTGCTTCATTGCAACGGCATAGGCTTTGTCGTACATAAGCTTATGCAGTTCTGCTTTCAGTGCTTCATCCTTGTTCTCGTGGTTGTAAGTCCGCTTCACGGTCTTTCCAGCCTCCTTGCCTAAGTCGATTTGAAGCTGGCACTGAATCTTGATCGCTTCATGTGCGATCTTCATGGCTTCTAACATGTCCTCTTCGCTAATTTCCTTGGCCTCCCCTTCGACCATGAGTATGTTGTCGATAGATGCTGCAACGATGAGGTCAAGATCGGCTTTCTCCTTCTGCTCCAGTGTTGGGCTTACAATATAGATTCCATCAACGCGGGCTACCCGCACTTCGGAGATAGGTCCCTGGAAAGGAATGTCTGAAACTGACAATGCGGCGGAGGCAGCAAACGCGGCGAGGGCATCTGGTAAAGCTGCCTCGTCACCAGATATTAGTTGAATATTAACTTGCGTTTCTGCATGGTAATCATCTGGAAATAAAGGCCTTATGGCCCTGTCCACTAATCGACTGATGAGTATCTCATAATCTGATAATCTTCCTTCGCGTCTCAAGAAGCCTCCCGGAATCTTTCCCATAGAGGCAAATTTTTCCTGGTAGTCAACGGAAAGAGGCAGAAAGTCTGCTCCTGCTTTGCCTTCCTTGTTTGAAACGACGGTTGCCAGGATCATGGTATTGCCCATCCGGAGGACGACAGAACCGTCTGCCTGGCGGGCGAGTTTGCCGGTTTCGATAGTAATTTCTCTGCCATCAGGTAACAAGCAGGACTTAACAATTGGAGTTGGTTTCATAGCTTTTGTTGGTTGGCGCATGGGCCGTTAGAAAAGC
>JANNAZ010000326.1:0-3377 GCA_031384895.1 Cyclobacteriaceae bacterium
AGGAAAGGAAAGATTGTTATTGAATTCCACGGCCGTAGGTTTATGCCTGGATCCCTGATAACCATCACAACGATTGATTATTTTGTTGATGGAATTCAGATTGAAGGTACACGCACGGAATTGAATGCGACAGCGAGCACCGAAGAAAGTCCCAAGTTTACCATTACGGAAGAGGTTACGGTCACCTTTACGGACGGATCGACAGCAACCCGGACTTCTACCCGTACCCGTACATGGAATCGCGCAGTTAACCCCTTGGAGGACTCATGGACTGTCACAGGACAGGCTTCCGGGATCACGCGCAAAGGGAAGACCTATGTGATGACCATAACCAAGCCCCTGGTCTTCAAGAGAGCTTGTGCTATCGAGAGCAAAATGGTGCTACCAGTTGAAGGAACAAAAGAACTGGTTGCCGGGGAGAAGAAAGTAACGATTGATTTTGGTACCGGAACCTGTGATACCACAATTACCATCACGGTGAACGGCAGATCGAAAGATATAACCATATCGCCCAACGGTGACTAATCAATAGAAGGATATACTGGAAACCCGCCCCTACAAACTGGGGCGGGTTTTTTTGTGTTTATGTTTTGGTCTTACCATGAGGAATTTCTTCTGGAAGTGCATTTCTTTGCAATACTATGCGCCAGTACCTCGACTTAATGCAGGATATCCTACAAAATGGAACCGCCAAAGCGGACAGGACAGGCACCGGCACCATTTCGGTTTTTGGGCGACAATTGCATTTTGACCTTTCGAAGGGTTTTCCACTGGTGACAACCAAACGGGTGCATCTAAAATCTATTATCTATGAGTTACTTTGGTTTTTGAACGGAGACACGAACGTTAAATACCTGAATGACAATGGTGTAACAATCTGGAATGAATGGGCGGATGAGCACGGTGAGTTAGGCCCCGTCTATGGTTCCCAATGGAGAAGTTGGCCCGCACCGGATGGCAGACACATTGACCAGATTTCGCAGGTGCTTGATCAAATCAAGACAAGGCCGGATTCGCGACGCCATATGGTGACCGCTTGGAATCCTGCGGACGTGGATAAGATGGCCTTGCCTCCTTGCCACGCCCTGTTCCAGTTCTATGTGGCCGACGGAAAGCTTTCGTGCCAGCTCTATCAGCGGAGTGCTGACTATTTTCTCGGCGTGCCATTCAATATTGCCAGCTACGCTCTCTTAACCCATATGGTTGCCGAGCAGTGCGGGCTCCTTCCGGGCACCTTTGTTTGGACTGGTGGCGATGTTCACATTTATCAGAACCATATTGATCAGGTAAATCTCCAATTAACCCGTCAACCGTTCAGCCTACCTTCTCTGGTGATCAAGCGCAAGCCAGCAACGCTTTTCGACTATGAATTTGAAGACTTTGAAGTAGTTAATTACCAATACCATCCCGGGATTAAAGCACCAATTGCCGTCTGACTTAGTAGACCTTGGTTTCTTGCTTGCCGTTATCCTATTTTTGTGGCCTTTTATAAGGGAAATACGCATTAGGGACATCCTTTTGGGTGATTTTTCCGTATTAAAGCGGTATGCAAGAGAAAAGCAGTGTATTTGATATGATTGGACCCATAATGATTGGTCCTTCAAGCTCACATACTGCCGGGGTTGTACGGATTGGTTTGGCTGCTCACAAGATACTTGGTGGAGTTCCCGAAGACGCTGAAATAACCTTCTATAATTCGTTTGCCCGTACCTATGAAGGTCACGGAAGTGATCGGGCCATTCTTGCTGGGCTCATGGGGTATAAAACAGATGATAAGCGGATCAAAGAGGCGATTGAGCTTACCAAGCCCGCCGGGTTGGTATACCACTTCAAATCTGTTGGAAACGCATCAACGCTTCATCCAAATTCGATCCGCGTGAAGATCAAGAAGGGTGAAAAATCCATTGAAATTCTCGGAGAGAGCAAAGGTGGGGGGATCATAAACATCGCCGAGGTCAACGGATTCAAGGCCGATTTTAGCGCAAACCTTCATACGACAATCATAACTGCCGGTGATGTGAAGGGAAGTGTCGCCTTCATTGCCAGTGTGCTGGCCCATGACGATTGCAACATTGCCACCATGTCAGTTTCCCGCAGGGGAAAATTTGATGTTGCCTGCCTGGTGCTTGAGATGGACTCCGGGATCAAGCCTGTAACATTGGAATACCTGAAGAGTCTTAGCTGGGTACAGGAAGTTATCTATATACCGCAAATCTGACCTTGACCCTGATTGGCATGATTAACATTATTAAATTGAATATGGCACGAGTTGTAGGTTGCATTGTATTGATTATCGGGCTTGGGCTTTCTGAGTCATATGCCCAAACCCAGGAAGTAAAAAAATGGAGCCTAAAAGAATGCGTGGATGTCGCGCTTGAGAATAACCTCCGGATCAAACGGTCTGTATATAATGTGGAGACCTTCAAGGCAAACATGCTCCAGGCAAAGGGATCGTTCCTACCCTCAGTGAGTGCGTTTGGTTCTTACACGCAAAACTACGGTCGGGCGCTTAATCCGACGACGAACTTATATGTCGACAGAAACTCGACTACGATTTCACCTTCGATGAGCGGAAATCTTCCAATTTTTCAAGGACTGCGTATTCAAAACACATTTAAGCAAAGTCAGCGTGATTTATTGGCTTCAAACCAGGATCTGCAAAAAGCCAAGAATGATGTCATCCTCAATGTAGTTACCCTATACATTAATGTCATTTTCAACAAAGAACTTCTGGACAATTCCCGCTACCAGTTAAACTCCAGTCAGCAACAATTGGAACGAATAAAGAAGCAAGTGGAAGCGGGTTCCCTCTCTCTGTCCAATCAGCTCAACCAGGATGCACAAGTTTCCACCAATGAGCTTAACGTGATCAATCAAGAGAACGCGCTGAATTTTTCTATCCTTCAACTCAAGCAAGCCATGCAGGTTCCTGCTTCCAACCCATTAGACGTGGAGGTTCCAAATATTCCTGCGGACGCGCTCATACTCGATTCCAGCGCTGAAGCAATTTATCAGATCGCTTTGGAAACGATGCCTGAAATTCAGAGCAGCAGGTTGAAAGTTGAAAGTGCAAACTATGCACTCAAGGCCAGCCAGGGCACTTATCTGCCCAGACTAGGCCTTAACGGAACCATATCCTCCAACTCCAGCGATGCCCCATTGACCTCACGCCAGTTTGTTCCTGACGGTACCTTCACTACATCGACAACACGAACCGCTGTGACTGCTGGAGGCGAAGATGTATTTGCATTAATTCCTGGCGGATCTACGGTGGCAACAGAAGTGAAAGCGACTGAGCATAAAACACAATTGCAAGAGAACGTTTTCAAGAACTTTTCAGTGCAGCTGAACATACCCATACTAAACGGTTTTTCAAC
>JANNAZ010000047.1:0-4874 GCA_031384895.1 Cyclobacteriaceae bacterium
GACTGGCGGATCTACGCCAGATCAGCCAGTGATGACAAGGCGCCCATCATCGCGCTGCTGGCCGCCATTGATGCACTGAGAGCTTCAGGCCTGGGGTATACCTCCAATATCAAACTGTTCTTCGACGGAGAAGAGGAATCCAGTTCGCCCAATATGAAAATGTATCTCGAAAAATACCATGTCCTGTTTGACGATATCACCCTGTGGTTGCTGTGCGATGGGCCTGTGTTTCAGACAGGGGATCCTTCGTTGAAATTTGGAGGCAGAGGTGTTACCGACATGGAGCTGATGGTCTATGGCGCAAGTCGACCGCTACACAGCGGACACTATGGCAACTATGCCCCGGACCCTGGGTTCATGCTTTCGCAGTTGCTGGCCTCGATGAAGGATACCCAAGGTCGTGTCACCATTGAAGGGTATTATGACTCTGTAGAACCAATCTCCGCGTTTGAGCGTGCACAGCTGGCGAAAGTCCCGAACATCGAACAGCAACTAAAAGAAGATTTGGAACTAAATTTTACAGAAGGAAACGGAGAGCCACTGTTCGAACGGCTGCTCCTGCCATCATTAACGGTGAAGGGACTTTACAGCGGAAACGTTGGCTCGCTTGCGCGCAATGTTATTCCTAATTCTGCCGTTGGCGCACTTAGCCTAAGGCTGGTCAAAGGAAATGATCCTGAAAAAATGCTTGACCTGGTCGAGACCCATATCCGAAAGCAGGGGTGGCATATCGTTTACTCCGATCCGGACCATGAGGCCCGGTTGAAGTATCCCAAGATCGTCAAGGTCACACGCGAAAAATTTGGGTTCCCCGCTGCCAAGGTACCGATGGACCACCCGGCTGTACTTCCCGTGATTGAAGCAGTGCGCTCCTTTACAGGCGACAAGCTTGTCTTGCAGCCAAGCGAGGGCGGATCCAACGGCATCTTTACGCTGATCTTTGACGGCCTGAAAAAACCCGGGATTTCAGTCAACATGGTGAACCATGACAACAACCAGCACGCGGAAGACGAAAACGTCCGGATTGGCAACCTTTGGTATGGGGTAGATTTGATGTCGGTACTCCTGACTATGCCGCCGCAAGGCCTCGAGAAAATCAAGAAGAAGTAGCTGCCTGCAATGAAGAAAAAGGAATGCCCATCCTGCGCCATGGATATCGATGAGAAGAGCGATACCTGTCCGATTTGTGGCTACGAGTTCTCCAAATCCTTTGGTGTCACCCGATGGGTAGCGATAGGCCTATTGGTGGTCATCATCGGATACCTTGTTTTACAGTGGATGGGGTAGTTAGGGACTAGCGCTAGAATCCTCCATCAATCGGCTCCCACAATTCAATCTTGTTCCCTTCGGGATCCATGATCCAGGCGAATTTTCCGTAAGAGAACTCTTGCATCTCACCCACTATCGTAACGCCTTCCTCATGAAGTAACTTCAGCAACTCAACCAGGTTTTCGACCCGGTAGTTAAACATGAATTGTTTTTCGCTAGGCTGGAAATAAGTGGTGTCGCTCTTGAACGGGCTCCATTCCGTGCGGGCCGGCGCCTCGGCACCTGGATTATTCAACTCACTCCATTTGAATGAGCATCCCCATTCGGTTACATCAAATCCCAAATGCTTTCCATACCATTCCTTGATTTTCTTGGGATCTTCTGTCTTGAAGAATAGCCCACCAATTCCGGTCACGCGCTTCATGATGCTGATATGTTTGATGTTGGGAGAAATTCCTTTTTTCGAAGCAATCCGGCGCTCACCAGGGTGATCACCACACCCACCCAAGAGATCTCCATGATTGTAAGTCCGAAACGGATAATTGGATTCTTGTACATCTCGGCAAACTTAGCATATTGTTCTTTCTTTTCGGTAAGCTCCACCTCGGTTGCCCCTTTCGCTTTCATCTTTTCAAAATAATGCTCGGTCATTTTCTGCGTAAACTCTTCGCCTATCTGGCTATACGATACCTCCCACGATAGCGCATACATGACGGATGCAATCAGCGTGATCAGGAGACCTACCTGGGTAGCCTTGCCGAAGCTAATGACGCCATTGAGATGCTTGTCGCGGTAACTTTTGATACCAAAGAAAACCAGGGCCAGGGCGATGACCATGCTCGAGTAGCCCACCACCTCGCCGTTTTCCATGTTGAGCGTGCCCGATTTATACATGGGCATGGTGATAAGCATCATGGCACTCACGATGGCGCCTCCGATGAGTCCGTAAATGAATACGATTCGTTTCATAAGGATTCTATTTCGTTTGCCCAAACCAACCAGTTGAGAGCGTCACATCCCTCACCCGAAAGGATGATTTGGGCAAAAAATTAACCAAATCATCCAAAAGAATTAGGGAATCAGCCGCAATTTCTTGGCTTTTTGGATTGCCTGGGTACGGCGGGCGGCATCCAGTTTTAGAAATAGGTTGGAAAGGTGGGTTTTCACTGTATTGACCGAAACAAATAACTTGTCGGCGATCTCTTGATTTGAGTGGCCCTTGGCGATCAGGTCCAGGACCTCGTGCTCCCGTTTGCTGATGCCCAGGCGCTGGAGCTCCGCTTCGTTCAGGACAAAATTAGGGTCTATCAACACCACCTTGCGTCGGGTCAACCTTGGCCCGGCCCAGATCCCAAGACCCATAAACAGTACAGCGATGACGCCAATATAGACCTCCAGAGAGAAGTCCCTGACAAGGAACCGGTACTCAACATACTTGAGCAAGGCAATCAGCCCCGCCAGCGCGGCTCCGTAAATTAATACGATCCGTTTCATGAATTAATGAACAGGCAAATCAGAGTTTTAGAACAAATCCCAAGATCGCATATTTCACTGTGATTTGTAATCCACATTAACACCAATCCATACATTATTCACTTTTCAATTATCAACTGTTCATTATCCTGCCCACCCCTCCCGATCCAGGCTTCTATACTGAATCGCTTCTGCCAAGTGCTCCACCCGGATTTCCTTCGTGCCTGCCAGGTCGGCAATCGTTCGTGAGACTTTCAGAATCCGATCGTAGGCACGCGCTGATAAACCAAGCCGCTCCATAGCGGTCTTTAGCAAGGCAATGCCCGAGTCTCCCACAACACAAATTTCTTTTACCACATTCGAAGGCATCATGGCGTTACAGAAGATGGCAGCCTGGCCCGTGAAGCGTTGAGTTTGAATTTCGCGTGCTTTGACTACCCGCTCGCGGATCGTTTCGCTTGTCTCCGCCTGACGTTGCGATGTCATTTCGTCAAAACTAACAGGCACCACCTCGACATGAAGGTCGATCCGGTCAAGCAGCGGGCCGCTGATCTTGCTGAGGTACCTTGGCACAATACCCGGCCCACACACGCACTCTTTTTCCGGGTGATTGTAATACCCGCAGGGACACGGATTCATACTGGCGACCAACATGAAGTTTGCCGGGAAGTCAATCGAAATCCGTGCGCGAGAAATTGTCACCCGCCGCTCCTCCATCGGCTGGCGCATCACTTCGAGAACCGAACGTTTAAATTCAGGCAGCTCATCGAGGAAGAGCACGCCGTTGTGCGAAAGAGAAATTTCACCGGGCTGTGGGTTCCCTCCGCCGCCCACCAAGGCAACATCAGAAATCGTATGGTGCGGCGAGCGGAACGGACGGATAGTGAGCAGCGAACCGTCCTTGCCGATCTTCCCGGCAACAGAATGAATCTTTGTGGTCTCCAGCGCTTCATGTAGCGAAAGAGGCGGGAGGATAGTGGGCAGGCGCTTGGCAAGCATCGTTTTACCTGCACCGGGAGGGCCAATCATGATCACGTTGTGCCCTCCGGCGGCAGCAATCTCCAATGCACGCTTGATGTTTTCTTGGCCCTGGACATCCTTGAAATCAGCGTCATAACTTTTACTCTTGTTCGCAAAAATCTCGCGGGTGTCAACCAGGAGGGGTTGAATGGATTTCTTTCCTTCAAAAAAATCAACTGCTTCCTGGAGGCTCTCGACCCCGATGACATCCAGGTCGCCAACAATGGCGGCCTCGCGTGCGTTAGCCTTAGGAAGAACAAAGCCTTTGAAATTTTCCTTTCTTGATTGGATGGCAATCGGAAGTACCCCTTTGATCGGACGCAGTAGGCCATCGAGGGCCAGCTCACCCATAATAACGTATTTTTCTAAATCGATTCCTTCCATCTGTCCTGATGCCTGGAGCACACTGATGGCGATGGGTAGATCATAGGCAGAACCTTCTTTGCGGATGTCGGCCGGCGCAAGGTTGACAACTACCTTGTTGCGCGGCATGAAATACGCTGCCGTCTTCATGGCGGACTCAACACGGTGGGCGCTTTCCTTCACGGCGCTGTCGGGAAGGCCGGAGAGGTGAAAGTGTAGACCCGAAGTTATATTCACTTCCACCGTAATCGTGCGGGCGTCCACACCAAAGACTGCGCTGCCAAAAGTCTTAGCTACCATTGACCAGGATTTATCAGAATTGTGAATTACCAGATCAAGAAGCAGAAAATTCCCATCACCCCTGAATTCAGGGAAAACGGTTTTCATGACTAGTTTTTGTAAGCGAACCTAGCACCAAGCACCCAGTTCCCAGCACCCAGTTCCCAGCACCCAGTTCCCAGCACCCAGTTCCCAGCATCCAGCACCCAGCACCCAGCTAAGCGACCCGCTTTTCAATCAGCAGGATGAGGATGTGGATGACTTTGATGTGAATTTCTTGCGTGCGATCGGCATATCCGGCATGAGGTACGCGAATCTCTACATCGGCCAATGGACCAAGTTTACCGCCGTCCTTACCAGTGAGGGCGACGACCATCATACCCTTTTGTTTTGCAGTTTCTGCTGCTTTAATGACGTTGGTAGACTGACCGCTAGTGCTGATGGCCAGAAGTACGTCTCCCCGGTTGCCG
>JANNAZ010000069.1:0-4930 GCA_031384895.1 Cyclobacteriaceae bacterium
TACACGTTTATCTTCTCTGGACCAGGGTTCGATTCCCTGCAGCTCCACACCTCACCCCTAACCCCTCTCCTCACAGGAGAGGGGGACAAGCCCGCCGAAGGCGGGCTTCGCTTTTTAATCTCATCGTAATTTCAAAGCTTAGCCTTCGATGCGGCGGGCTACGGCGGACGCTGTCCTCATTGGCCGTAGACCCTGTTCACCACCGTCCCCATCGTTGATCCTGAAATTTGGGCCGCCATTCTCGGATGCGCGCTTCTTCCCACCGGTTTCCGTGCCGCGATCCGGGCAAGCAGGTTGGCCATGCAAAAAGGTCATTCAGGAGAGGCTGGGTCATAGCGGTGGGATTGGTTCGCTACCTTTCGTTAGAATAACTAATTCCATCCCTCATTTCAGTTGCGGATGTCCAGCAGCACCCTGATTTTTAGTCAATTAAAGCCTATATTTGAAAAGCCCTCTTTTTGGGCATTTTTCATTTAAAGGTGAACCAGAACCCCGAACAAATCGCCCGCGATCACATTGATCGTCTCCTCACCGAGAGTGGCTGGATTGTTCAGCCTAAAAGCAAACTCAATCTTGCTGCGGGGTTAGGGGTGGCAGTTACCGAATACCGTACTGATACTGGCCCTGTTGACTATCTTCTTTTTATCGATAAGAAACCCATCGGTGTTATTGAAGCCAAGAAAGCAGAAGAGGGCGTTCGTCTCACTTCCGTGGAAGATCAATCGCTTCGCTATGCCGAAGGCAAACTCAAATACTTTGATAACGATCCCCTTCACTTTGCTTACGAAAGCACAGGCGAAGTAACCCGCTTCACAGATTACCGCGATCCGAAGCCAAGATCACGACCCGTCTTCACCTTCCATCGCCCGGAAACTTTTCAAACCTGGTTGAAAGAAAATAAGACGCTTCGTACGCGCTTGCACGACATCCCTGCATTGCCTACCGATGGCTTGCGCGATTGTCAGATCACTGCCGTTACCAATCTCGAAACTTCCTTTCGTGAAAACCGACCGAAGGCATTAATTCAAATGGCCACGGGTTCGGGTAAAACATTCACTGCCATCACCGCCATATATCGGTTGCTGAAATTCGCGAAAGCAAAACGCATTTTGTTTTTGGTGGATACCAAGAACCTGGGCGAACAAGCGGAAGGTGAATTCAAAAAATACTTGCCACAGGATGACAACCGGCTCTTTCCTGAATTGTATGGGGTTACCCGTTTGAGCAGTTCGTTTATTCCTACCGATAGCCAGGTGTACATCAGCACCATTCAGCGCCTGTATTCTATTCTGAAAGAAACGGAATTGGACGAACGCGATGAGCAGGATAACCCCGAAGAAAAAACCTGGAAGCAGAAAGAACCCATGCCGGTGGTGTACAATCAAAAGACAATGATGGAGTTTTTTGATTTTGTGGTTATTGACGAGTGTCACCGCAGCATCTACAATTTATGGAAGCAGGTGCTCGATTACTTCGATGCCTTTCAGATTGGCTTAACGGCCACACCCGACAACCGCACCTTTGGATACTTCAATCAAAACCTGGTGTGCGACTATGGCTATCAACGAGCTGTGGAAGATGGCGTGCTGGTGCCGTACAATGTATTTGAAATCACGACCAAGATCACCCAACAAGGCTCAGCCCTTGCCTTGGGCGAATACGTAGGCAGCCGCGAAAAACTTACCCGCAGACAATTCTGGAACACGCTCGATGAAGATGTGGTGTACACTGCCAAGCAGCTTGACGACAAAGTGGTGAACCCTAATCAGATTCGCATGATTGTGCAGGCAGTGAAGGAACAACTGCCCATCATCTTTCCTGATCGGGTTGACAGTGAAGGAAAGTTTGAAGTCCCCAAAATGCTCATCTTCGCAAAGAGCGACAGCCATGCGGATGACATTATCAATATTGTACGTGAAGAGTTCGCGGAAGAAAACAAGTTCTGCAAGAAGATCACCTACAAAAGCGAAGAAGACCCGAAGAGCGTACTGCAACAATTCCGCAACAGCTATTACCCGCGCGTGGCTGTTACGGTGGACATGATTGCTACAGGCACCGACATACGCCCGCTGGAAGTGTTGTTGTTTATGCGCGATGTAAAGAGCCGCACGTACTACGAACAGATGAAAGGCCGCGGCACACGCACGTGCAGCCTCGAAGAACTGAAAGCCACCGGCACACCCGCTGCCAAATACACCAAGGATCATTTTGTAATCATCGATGCCATTGGTGTAGAGAAAAGCCAGAAGACCGACAGCCGCCCGCTGGAGAAGAAGCCGGGCATGAGTTTGAAGGAAGTACTCGAAGGCATACACATGGGGCACCGCGATGAAGACATGCTTACCACTTTGGCCAACCGCCTGATGCGGCTCGACAAGCAAATCACAGAAAAAGAAAGAACGGGCTTCATTGAAAAATCCAATGGAAAGACAATTACACAGGTAGTAAAAGAACTCCTTCATGCCTATGATCCCGACACCATTGAGCATATAGAAACACAAATCCGAAAAGAAAACCCGGGTATGACATGCTGCCTAACATCTCCCAAGCCCAGACGAATGCAGGAGGATACCAGATCCATACCAGAGCGTGTCATATCCATACCAGACAAATACCAGTTGTTACCAGATGTTTACCATATCCATACCAGTTAAATCACGATAAAATGCCCTTCTAGCCTCGCCAGTGGCCTTCACCTCCCCAAAAACAGCGAATTCGAGCTCAATGGACATGTGTCCGTAAACGTACAAGCGGGGAGAAGAAGGGAGAAGTGAGGAGAGTGAGGGAGGATCGGGCAAAACAGGATACTCCCTATAGCGCGCGCTTGTCCTCATGTAACCCTCTGGCGCGGCGTCATGCCTTCGGCAGACAGGTCCTGTGACGCGTGCCCAACCAGTCTTTCATACGAAGCATTGATGGCACCAGCTGTCAATTGAAAATTCCTTAAGCCAGGTAAATCAATTCACATATCGAGAAACAGTGGTATCCAAGCTTCCCATGGAACTGGTGAGTTGCTGGTGACCCCGAAACGGGAACACCAACGGCAGGGTTCACACAACCAGGAACAGTGCTATCCAAACTTCGCTTCCTAGTTTAGACAGGCACGCACTGACGTCGCGCCAGAACCACTTGTGGAACACACGCGCTAGATGGTTAATCTTCCTTTGTGTGCTTAAAGCCAATCTTCCGCATGGATTCTGTTCTGGGGTTAAGTAATTCTTTCAGGTATTTAAAGATTAACTTGATATCTCCATTCTGATAGGTAACTTTTCGTTCCAGTTCTTCAAGCTTCAGCAAAATGTCTTTGTGAGTCAAAATCATTTCGCGAAGTCTGGTAAAGATTCTTATAATCTGAATATTTACGAAAATGGCCCTTTTGCTGTTTAAAACACTGGACAACATAGATACTCCTTGCTCTGTAAATGCCATTGGGGCATAACGAACCCCGCCCGATCTTGAGGTGCCAAATTGGCTCCTCAAGTTTTTGAATTCATGATCGTTCAGCTCGAACATAAAATCATCCGGAAAGCGATCTATGTTTCTTTTGACAGCTCGTTTTAATTGCTTTGTTTCTACTCCATATAACTCGGCTAAATCCATATCTAGCATCACCTTTTTACTTCTGATCAGGTAAATCTTGCTCATAACCACTTCATCGGGTACAGCTACACTTTTTGTCATACTATGCTCTCCGGTTTGGGAAGTTTATTCTATCAGTCATGTTCGCAATTTCATCAACCGAATTGAGATCACCAGTTGAGTCGAATTCTGAAATCCTGACAGAGTTTGGAATGTAATTCCTCCTCGGAAAGAGGCTTTTGCACCGGTTGGTCGGGACTTGAGGCGGACCTGTGGTCCATCCGCACCCTGCCCTTGGGGGTCCTGCATGGATCTAGCCCTATCTAGCGCGCGTATTCATGCCCCCGCTCTGGCCCTATTTAGCAGGCATGTTTAGCGGCTACGGCCTGGCTACGCTCCTGTTATGCTCTTCATATCCTCCTGTTATGCTCCTGCTATCCCTCTGCTATCCTCCTGTTATGCCACTGCTATCCTCCTGTTATGCTCCTGCTATTCTATAGGGAAACGGACGTGGACAAAGGTGGACAAAACTAGACAAGGGAGGACAGAAGTGGACAGAACTGGACAACGTCCTTTTCGGGCGTTTTACATTTGACCCAAGCATGGCGCAACCGCAAGGGCGACCATGTGAAACCATCCCGGCCTCGGCCCAGGAACAAGTCCGGGGTGGGGGGCCGGGGTAAAAACAAAAAAAGTTATGAGCACTAGAACAAAACAAACAGAACTCAGCAGCTTACTGGGTGAGACCGTCTCGGTTCGCAAGGTGCGAGGCAGAGTGGTTATATCAAACCATCGTCCCAGACCGAACACGAAGGTATCACCAGCTCGCGCTGCCGTTCTGGAAAAATTTCGGGAAGCGGTGCAGTATGCCAAACAACAGATGGGACTGCCAGCCTCCAGGGAGTTGTACAAAACGGGGATCACAAGCAAGTTGCGCTCGGCCTATGTTGTGGCCCTGGGTGATTGCCTGGCCGCACCGAAGGTGCACTTCATCGAGACCATCGATTATTGTGGAAATGTCGGCGACACCATCGCCGTGAAAGCAACCGATGACTTCATGGTAACGGGTATCAAGATCGTGATCACCGCCGGCGACGGTACGGTGATCGAAGAGGGTGAAGCCGGCCCGGATATTCAAAGAATCAACATCTGGTCGTACCAGGCAACCGTGGCCAATCCATCACTGCCCGGCACCACGATCAAGGCTCTTGCCTTCGACCGCCCGGGAAATAAGGCCACGCTGGAACGTGTGCTGTAACACTGGGCGATAGGTTTTAGGTGTTGGGTGTTAGGCGTTGGCGGATACGGCTAATGCCTAATGCTGGGAACTGGGTACTGGGAACTGGGAGGG
>JANNAZ010000078.1:0-6970 GCA_031384895.1 Cyclobacteriaceae bacterium
ACTCCGCCTCCAGAAGAAATCCAATAAATCCCGGGGTCTTTTGTGAATGTGTACCCTTGATGGTCATTGCCATCCTCCTTGACAAATACAATCCTGGTTCCATCCGGGGAATAGGCCGGCTGACGGTAAGTCCCTTTTTCGGAAGTCACTTTCATAGGTCGCGCGCCCTTTACGGTTAGGCTAAGCTTCATAATGGCCCCTCGCTGTTCATCATTCCATGTCACATAGGTGATCTCTGATCCACTCGATGAAAAATTGGGCTCAAACTCCGGGTCGGTCCCGGCGGTGAGACGTTTTGGTACCCCGTTCGGGAGGTCTCTCTGCCACAAATAACCAGCTGCATTAAAGATGAGCATCTTTCCATCTGGTGAGGTGACTGCATGACGTATCGCTTTGCTCGTAAAGGTTTCCCGGAACGTCTCGTTGGTGAAGTGTAGGGCCTGCGCCACGTTAAGCGTGTTGTTAACACGCAAGGGAATCGTGGTGACGGCCAATGATGTCAAATCAATTTTGCGAATCTTTCCTTTAGACCACAGGATGATCGCGGTTTGGTCAGGCATCCATGAATAATTCGGGTAAACGCCAAAAATCGCCCAAGCCTCCATCTGATCTTTGGAGAGGTCATCATAAACAGGGAATTCTTCGCCAGTGGCAAGGTCGTGAATGAACAGCACGGTTTTTTCCCGCACGCGTTTTACAAAAGCCAGTTTCTTTCCATCTCGGGATATCTGTGGACGCGCTGCACTTCCTGGTCCACCTGTAATATCGGTGAGCTCCCCTGACAGGAAGTCATACCGGCGGGTAACATAAATCTGTTCGTTGGGGTCCTTGTTATACTGGAAAAATCCACCCGGGTACATGTCTTCACAGAAATAGAGAAACCTGCCATCCGGTGATACGGTGGGCTCGTTGACATCTTGCTGATCATTCCGGCGTTTCGTGAGTTGGGTGCCGCTTCCTCCGGAGATATGGTACATCCACATTTCTCCAGCCCCGAGGGATCGTTGGGAAGTAAAGTGCTTCCGGGCGATCAGGTAGTTCCCATCCGGAGTCCATACGGCATTATTGAGCAGCCTGAAGTCCTCCTTCGTCACCTGACGCGCGTCGGAGCCATCGGCTTTCATGATCCAAACATTGTCGCCTCCCCCTGCATCGCTTGTGAATGAAATGTACTTTCCGTTTGGGCTGAACCGAGGCTGAATCTCAAAAGGCACGCCACTCCGCAGCACTTTTGCATCACCTCCGCCGATGGGCATGCTGTAGATATCCCCCAGCAGGTCAAAGGCAATCTGCTTTCCATCCGGACTAACGTCAAGGTTCATCCAGGTTCCCTCCTCGGTGGAGAGCGGTACTTCTTTGTAGTTCCATTGACCAGTTGGGCTTGAGACATCCCACTTCGCCGATGACTTCTGAGCAAGTGATGGAAGGACCATGCCGCAGGCGAGAATCAGAATTGTGGCAATTTTCATATAGGTTAAAAGTTAATAACGGGTTGGGAAGATCTACGCCTGGCGCGCCCTACTCAGGGAGGACAGATCGGGTTCTGCTAAAATAGGAAAGGTCACGTGCAGTACGTGACCTTTCATCAAAAAGTAATGGGGCTCTTATCAGTTGGCGCGGATGGCAATTACTGGATCCATACGAGCGGCTACCGCTGCAGGCACAATACCAGCAATCAATCCAATCACAGAGGATACACCAAGGCCAAGGATAATATTCTTTGCGCTCAAGGCAACGTCAAGGCTACCGAAAGGAAGGAAGGTCAATAAGAAAACGAGGAAGATACCTGCCAGTCCACCAATGAGGCTTAGGAATATTGCCTCGAAAAGGAATTGAAAGAGAATGAAGTAGTTCTTTGCGCCCAATGACTTTTGCAGCCCGATGATGGGTGTACGTTCCTTAACAGAAACAAACATGATGTTGGCAATACCGAATCCGCCAACCAGGATAGAAAACCCTCCGATGATCCAGCCTGCAATTCCTACAACGTCAAACAATCCGCTGATAGCGTTGGCGATCATTTCAGGACGGTTGAGGGCAAAATTGTCTTTTCCGTTTGGCCGGATGCCCCGTCTGCCGCGCATGAGACCGCGCACTTCATTTTCCAATTCGATTAGCCCCAGATCTAGTTCCGACCCCTTGATGCTAATCGTTGATTCTGCTTCGCGCCAATTGCCCGTCCCCGTCTGGTATAATTTTCGAAAGGAATTGTAGGGGATCAGCACGGAATAATCATTGCTCCGCATGCCTATAAAACTCTGTCCTTCGCGTTTCAAGATGCCTATGACTTTGTAGCTCAGGTCTCTGATCTTGATATTCTGACCAATCGGATCTGAATTTGGAAAAAGTGCTTTAGCCACCTCAAAACCCATAATCGCCACACTACGGCCACCTGTAACATCATCGGGGGTAAAATAGCGGCCAATTTCAATATTCATATCGAAAACGTCTTCGTATCCATCTCCTGTGCCTCGGAGGCCGATATCACCTATGCTGCTGCTTCCACGTTTGATAACTACGCCCCCTCGCGCGGCGTGAATCGACATGGCGGTACGATTGCGCAAGGTGGCCTTAAGGAACTTGAATTCATTGACTGAAGGATTCGGGCGGCGGAAATATTCCCACCATTTGTACCCGGGATCATCGAAATTCCAGGGCATTTTACCTACATAAATAACTCCCGTACCCAAAAAGTTGAAGCTTTCCTTGATGTTCTTTTCCAGCGAATCGACCAGTGTAAACACCGCAATGATGGCAAAAATGCCTACGGTGACACCCAGGAGAGATAGTACCGTCCTCAGGATATTGGACTTGAGGGCCTTCCAGGCAAAGGCAAAACTCTCGGCAATCAGGCGCAAAACTAGCATGAGCAAATAAACGTCAATTAATTCATTTCGGTTGTAAAATCGCTGAATTAAAACAAATCGTCTATTTTTGCTGCCTCATAATAAAAATGGCCTTATCCGTGAAGAGGCCCAAAGCCCGTAAGCTTATGCACACACTGTCCGGTAGTACGAATTATTTTCCAATACCGGATCCCCCTATTCAACACCCGAATTTACCCCAACTCCATCTATGAAGTTATCTGAATTTAAATTTGACCTCCCCAACAACCTGATTGCCCTTCACCCGGCTGAGAACCGCGACGACGCGCGATTGATGGTGATCCACAAGGAAACCGGCAAGATTGAACACAAAGCCTTCAAAGACATTGTCAACTACTTTGGCGAAGGAGACGTATTTGTTGGGAATGACACATTGGTTTTCCCGGCCCGCCTGTACGGACGGAAAGAGAAGACCGGTGCTAAAATTGAAGTCTTTTTGCTGCGCGAGCTGAATGCAGAAATGCATCTATGGGATGTATTGGTTGATCCTGCACGCAAAATCCGGGTGGGCAACAAACTTTACTTTGGTGATGGCGACCTGGTCGCTGAGGTGATCGACAACACCACATCGCGTGGTCGTACCATCCGCTTTCTCTTTGACGGAGATTCGGAAGCGTTCGACAAGATCGTGGAAACACTGGGAGAGACGCCCCTCCCTAAATACATCAAGCGCAAAATAGAGCCGGCTGACAAAGAACGGTTTCAAACGATTTACGCCAAAAAGAAAGGTGCCGTATCCGCACCAACGGCTGGTTTGCACTTTACTCGACAGTTGATGAAGCGCATGCAGCTCAAAGGAATTGATATGACCTACGTAACACTTCACATCGGCCTCGGAACCTTCCGCGCCGTGGATGTGGAAGATCTTACGAAGCACAAAATGGATTCGGAGAACTTCATCGTGGGAACTGAGGCGGTAAAAGCAGTGAACCGCGCGCTTGATGAGAAGAATAAGGTATGTGCGATTGGAACGACCTCCATGCGTGCGCTTGAGACAGCCGTGTCAGCGAACAACCGCCTGAAGGAACGGGAAGGCTGGACCGACAAGTTCATTTTCCCTCCATATGAATTCAAGATTTGCAGTGGATTGGTGACCAATTTTCATCAGCCGGAGTCGACCCTACTAATGACTGCTACAGCCTTTGGGGGATTTGATCTGGTTATGCAGGCATATCAGGTCGCCAAGAAGGAGAAATACAAGTTCCTGACGTACGGCGATGCGATGCTGATAATTTGAGCCTAAATGGCAAAAGGGAACAAGTTTCAAGCAGGGTACACTTGATGACGGACGTTTCGCTATCCGTTCATCAGTCCTGAAGCCGAAAGAAGTAAACAAAGAAACCAATCCCGATTGGGTAGACCACCAGATAGACTGGAGTTGGTTTGATAAAGCCAAAGATCATCGTAACAGGCAACACCAGGAGGATAAAGCCGGCCGTCATCACCACCGACTTCTTTGGGCTCGATGGCAGCTGAGAATAGATCTTCAGGAGGCGGTGAACCAACAGGGCGAATGCAATCGTGTTCAGCAGGAGCAGCACGTATCGGTACATGAGAATTGCTTATTTTTGAAAAGTTACCGATTTCAATTTTGGAAAAGAAAGAATACGCCCTGATTGTTGCTGGTGGCAAAGGAACCCGAATCAAGAGCGCCACGCCGAAACAATTCATTGAGTTAAATGGACGGCCCGTGCTGTTTCATACCCTGGAAGCGTTCTTCCGCTACTCCCCGTCCATTCCTGTTGTCCTGGTTCTTCCGGAGGACGATGTGATCACCTGGACCAAGTTGGTCGACCTTCATCACTTTTCGCATCAGGTTATTCTCCAGACGGGTGGCGATACGCGCTTTCAATCGGTAAGACGTGGACTTGAGAAATTGTCCGGTAGTGGATTGGTAGCTATCCACGATGGCGTGCGGCCCCTGGTTAGCGAAGATATTATCGGGGCCTCCTTTCGGCTGGCCGCTGTACACAAAACTGCCATCGCAGCCGTGCGCCTAAAAGAGTCAATACGGATGACCGATCAGGACACGACGCGTGCCGTGGATCGTTCGAAGTTCCGCCTCATCCAGACGCCGCAGACGTTCGATCTGGATCTCATCCGCAGTTCCTATCAAATGAAGGAGGACCCAAGCCTAACCGATGACGCCAGCGTTGCCGAGCGGGCAGGACATGCCATTTCATTATTTGAAGGAAGTTACGAAAATATCAAGATCACCACGGAGGAGGATCTTATTGTGGCGGAGGCGTTATTGGGAAAGCGAAACTCGGTACGAGGTGCTGGGTACTAGGTGTTGGTACTTAACCAATTCGTCATTGAATCACCAAATCAATATTCATCTTCATTGAAAAAGAAATCTTCTTTCGTCGGATAGTCCGGCCAGATTTCTTCAATGCTCTCGTATGGCTGACCATCGTCTTCCAGCTCCTGCAGGTTTTCAACCACCTCCAGGGGTGCTCCCGAACGAATAGAAAAGTCGATCAACTCATCCTTCGTTGCAGGCCAAGGCGCGTCTTCCAGATATGAGGCCAATTCCAATGTCCAATACATAGTAAGGTTTAAAATTCCCGCAAAAATAGAATTAAATACCCCATTGTCAATAGGTGCTACCAGCATTGTTGGGTGGAATCCAACGTATCGCCTGAATGGCCCGGAATTAGGCCAGTCTATACGATTGCACTCTTGACTAAAAACTGCATATTTGCCCGCTTAAATCAACATTTGATCCATGGCTGACGAAAAAATCATCTTTTCCATGACGGGGGTAAACAAGATCTACCCTCCTGGTAAACAAGTCCTGAAAAACATTTACCTGTCCTTCTTCTATGGCGCCAAAATTGGCGTTCTGGGTCTGAACGGTTCCGGAAAGTCTTCACTCCTTCGCATCATTGCAGGAATTGACAAGGAATTCCAGGGCGAGGTTGTTTCCGACCTAACATTTTCGGTGGGGATGCTGGAACAAGAACCACAGCTAGACAAATCAAAAACCGTCAAGGAGATTGTCGAAGAGGGCGTGAAAGCAACAGCCGATCTTTTGAAAGAATTTGAAGCCATTAATGAAAAATTTGGCGATCCGGAAATCATGGAGAATCCGGACAAAATGGATAAGCTGATCGTCAAGCAAGGCGAAATCCAGGAGAAACTGGATGCTATCGGCGCCTGGGATCTTGACCATAAGCTGGAGCGTGCCATGGACGCACTGCGGTGCCCGCCACCCGATGCAAAAGTTGAGCACTTGTCAGGCGGTGAGAAGCGGAGGATCGCCCTGTGCCGCCTGCTGCTGCAAGAGCCGGATGTACTGCTCTTGGATGAACCAACGAACCACCTGGATGCAGAATCGGTACAGTGGCTGGAGGAGCATCTTCGTCAGTACAAAGGAACCATCATCGCCGTCACCCACGACCGCTATTTTCTCGATAACGTAGCCGGATGGATCCTGGAACTGGACCGCGGCGAGGGAATTCCCTGGAAGGGCAACTACTCTTCCTGGCTGGATCAGAAGCAGAAACGACTGCAACAGGAGGAGAAAACAGAATCAAAGAGACAGAAGGCACTACAGCGCGAACTTGAATGGGTACGGATGAGCCCAAAAGGGCGGCACGCGAAAGGGAAGGCACGTTTGAGTGCATACGAAAAACTATTGGGCGAGGATGCGCGGGAAGGTGAAGAGAAACTGGAGATGTACATTCCACCCGGACCGCGGCTTGGCAACAAAGTCATCGAAGCCAACGGCGTATCAAAGGCTTACGGAGACAAGCTGCTCTACGAGAACCTGACATTTTCACTTCCTCCCGCAGGGATTGTCGGAATCATCGGCCCGAACGGTGCCGGCAAGACTACCTTGTTTAAGCTGATCACAGGGAATGAAAAACCGGATGCTGGAACCTTTTCATTAGGCGATACCGTGAAGATTGCATACGTCGATCAGGAGCATGACGACCTCAAGCCGGAGGATACGGTATTTCAGGCCATCACAGGCGGTAACGATCTAATCCTTATTGGAGGAAAAGAAATGAATGCAAGGGCATATGTAAGCAAATTCAATTTTAGTGGAACGGACCAACAGAAAAAAGTAAAAGAGCTTT
>JANNAZ010000089.1:0-27689 GCA_031384895.1 Cyclobacteriaceae bacterium
GAACTGCGGATCCTGGGCAGTTACCGATCGGGACGCTGCCAGCATCAATACAACCAGTAACGGTAACATCCGGTACACCAAACTGGGGTAAAACAGTTTCCTCATCTTGGCAAAGTAAATCTATTTGAGTCTCTTATGAAAGTTTGTCCAACACCATTACCTAACGACAAATTCAACCAAATTATATACTTTAGTGTGGTTTGATCGTTTTAAGATTGGAATTGTAACTATGAATCAGCAGGTTGAGTGATGGAGCGAATGATGGAAACGATGCCGATACGGAGACTATTCCTTTTCCTCACCCTGAATTTGCTGACGATCGCGGGGTTTTCACAGAATCTGGAGCGATACAACTGGTATTTTGGCAATTCTAATCAGGCGATTCGGTTCAACCGGATCACTGCCCAACCATCCATTGTAACCCAGGCCATTCCATTCGGAACGGGTGGAGGCGCAACCGCTTCTGACCCTACCAATGCCAACCTCCTTTTCTATACGGATGGAATCATGGTCTTCGATTCCCGACACGGCCTGATGCCCAATTCCGGTCTAACGGCCAATACGTCGGCTAATCAGCCGACGGCAATCTGCCCGGTACCAGGCCAAAACAAGAAGTATTTTATCTTCACTAATACTGCCAATTTTCCAGCCGGCGGTTCGATCAGCGTCAGTGTTGTGGACATGAATCTGTTTGGCAACTCCATTTTCCCGGAGCCTGCGCTGGGAGACCTTGAGTCCAAGAATATAGCGATCCCCGGATTGATCAATCGGGCGGAGGCCATGACAATTATTCCAAACAGCAATGGCGTCGACTTCTGGCTACTGACGCAGCCAATCAATTCTGATAGTTATTCAGTTACGGCGATAACTGCGGCTAGCTATACCGGAACATTCAACACCGTCACTACGTCCGGGCTTGGGTTACCAACCTCTGCCGCGAACTTTGCATTTCATCCCGGCAAGAACAAGATCGCCGTATCACCACAGGACACGAACACCGACGCAATCATTCTGGATATCATCCCTGGCTCCGGTGTAGTGAATTTTGATCGCTTCATTTTTAACTCCGGTCTGCCTACCCTTACAAATCAATCGATTTACGATATCGAGTGGTCGATGACTGGTGATTTTCTGTACCTCTCCCGTCACGGTGAAGCCGGCGTTGCCGCCAATCTGCTTCAATACGATTACTTGAATCCACTGACGACGCTAACATCGGTCCTGCCCGCGGGCATCTTCAGAAGTTACGGAGTGCAAATGGCCCCGGACAGTTCAATCTATCATTTGTATCAAGCTGTCAATTTGGGACCTTTTCTCGTTGGCCAGATGACCAAGCCTGATACGATTGCTTCGGAAGTCAAGTACACGGCAGCCGTTCTTAGTCCGACTACGTTTGCTGCCACCCAATTCCCATCTTTTGCGGGGCGGACTCGGGTAGTCCTTACCGTTGACTTTACTTCGACCGGAACGTGCGAGAACAACAAAACAACTTTCTTTCCAATCGTCACTCCCGGAGCGGACAGTGTGCGTTGGGATTTCGGGGATGCGTCTGGATCAACAAACTGGAGCCCAGTCCATCTTTACGGTGCTGCTCAAGCGTATAATGTTAGACTGACAGCTTTCTTCCAGGATCAAACACAGTCGACAACCAAATCAATTAACATTCAGGCATTTCCACTGAAACTAGATCTAGTTCAGGACACGACAGCCTGCCGAAGTGAATTCCCCCCTCCCCGAGGCACCTCTTCGCCTACTCGATTTTCTGTTAAGGTGAAAGTAACAGGAGGCACCTCTTCGCCGATCTTCAATTGGTCTAATGGCGATACCAGCGACACCCTGATGCCGGATTCTGCAGGTTACTATTACGTGGTGGTCTCCGACGGGTCGGGATGCTCGGCATACGCAGGCGTCAACGTGAAGGAGTACGGCCTTCAAGATCAGCGGGCGAACATCTGGTATTTTGGAAACCGGGCTGGAATTGATTTCAACGTTGCTCCTCCCGTCCCCTTGTCAAACAGCAACATGGATGCGCCGGAAGGATGCGCGATCATTTGTGACCGCAACGGAAAGACGATTTTCTACACAGACGGAACCAATGTGTACGACAAAACGGACGCACTAATTGCTACGGTAATTGGGGGTGATCCACTGGCGTCGCAATCGAGCATCATTGTTCCAGTACCAGGTGACGAAACACTCTATTATATCTTTACGAATGAGGCTGTGAACGGAGGTTCCGGAAATGTAGTGCGGTATTCTTTATTTGACCTCAAGCTCAATGGCGGACTCGGCGATATCGTTCAGCAGAACCTCACCTTATTCTCGCGCAGCACAGAGCGCATCACCGCCAGCGGCCAGTGGCTTATCATTCATGAATTTGGAAACAATACCTTCCGGGCCTACCCGATCAGTTCAGCCGGCATTGGTTCTCCGGTGCTGACCGCGATTGGTTCAGATCATCTTTCTAGTCCAGTAGAAAACTCGGAGGGCTACATGAAACTAGGACCGAGGAATACACTAGCCGTTACACTTGCAACTCCGGGAACGAGCAACTTGGTGGAGCTCTTTCAACTAACTGACTCTTCTGGTGTACTGTCAAACTATCGCAAGATTGACTTAAAGGAACCTAACGGTCAGGTATACGGTGTAGAATTTTCTCCGGGAGGAAACAAGGTCTTCGCCACAGTGAAAGGCAGCCTTGGCTCATCCCACATCTTCGAGTACTTCATCGACTCAATTGGCGCACCTTACTTCAAACAGAAGATTACGCAACCCACCGAATTGGGAGCCATCCAGCAAGGACCGGACAGCCGTCTATATGTGGCGGTGAACGGAGCCGGAAATGATTTTCTGGGAACAATACAAGCCAATGATGACACAACGCAATTCTCCTCATTCACTCTAAACGGATTTGCGTTGGCAGGCGGGACCAACTCCCGCCTTGGATTACCCAACTTCATCCAGCAAATTTCAAATGCTACCGGTGGCCCAGGGATAGAATTAAGCGGCGTCTGCCTGGGCAGCCCGACAAAGTTTATCGGAACGCCAACGGATGCGATTGATCATTTTTTCTGGAGGTTTGGTGACGGCGCCAATGCGGGTGACAGCTCAACGGTAGAGCACACGTATGCCCTGCCCGCTACCTATTTAGTAAGCATGAGACTCACCAACCGATGTCAGCTGGACACCACCTTAACCAAGAATGTCACCATTGTCAATCCTCCTGCAGCGCCGACGATTCCAGGAGCAGCAGCTTTATGTAATGGACCCGTAACACTGGATGCAAATACAGGTGGTATTTTGGGGCTCACTTATCTATGGACTGGAGGAGCAACTACCCAATCGCTTTTGGTCAGTCAACAGTCAATCGTATCGGTAACCATTACAGACGCTACCGGCTGCACGTCGAATGGCACCACGCTTGTGGCCGACAACCAACCACAAGTGGACCTTGGGCCAGACCTAACGTTGTGTCAGAATTCATTTACACCAGCGCTCAATGCACAGAATCCTGGAGCCACCTTTGTTTGGACTGTCAATGGCGGCAGTGTAACTAATGCACAGAGTCGTGCACTGGATACGACGATCCCCGGGGCATTTAACTACCAGGTTGTCGTGACAGATCCCATCACAACTTGTTCGATAACCGATGTGGCAGCCTTTACCATAATTGCATCGCCTTCTTTTACGATTTCCGGAACGAATCCAGCCGCCTGCCTCGGGACAAATGGAACACTTGCCGTGCAATTGTTCACGACGGCCCCTCCTACCGGACCCTACTCCTATTTCATTACCGGTCCAGGAGGCTTCAATGATCAAGGAATTGATCAACTAGCCCCTTCGACACTTAATTACAGCAATCCTCTCTTTTTGTTACCCGCAGGAACATACTCCGGCGTAATTACAGATCAGATTTCAGGATGTACCATCTCCCAATCATTCGGGTTGTCTGATGCTCCCTTCACTGCTACGGCTCTTGGCCTTTTGCCCAATTGTGATCCGGTAACGATCGAAGTAACGACTGTCGGCGTCTTGCCGGGGAATTTCCCGCTTCAATACCGGCTGACCGACAATAGTTCTCCCCCCATCATTACAGGTCCGACTGGAGGGATTCTTATGCCAGTCTTCAATACCACCCCGGTACCCCAGGGGATATACACCATCGAGGTTACTGATCTTGCCGGATGTATTTTCAACATCAATAATTTTGCTGTGACCCCGGCTGCCCCGTTGGCTCTGACTTTTGACAACACGGGTATTTGCGCTACCCCGCCAATTATTACTGCCGTTAGTCCGGCCACCACCTACGCATGGTCGGGCCCCGGAATTATTGGATCGACAACCGGCTCCTCCATCCAGGTTTCCGGTCAAGGTACATTCACGTATACGCTTACGGCATCTGGGGGTGCCGGTACATGCCCGAATACGCAGGATGACATCGTCGTGCTCGACAATCCCACAGCTGATTTCACACAAGGCGACCCGTGCCAGAATTCCGTGATCCTCACGGCAAGTCCGTCGGGCACTTATACATATCGATGGTACCGAAATGGTTCGGCAGCCATTAGCGCCATCGGTCAATTCATCAGCCTTGGAGTTGCCGATGATGGAGACACTTTCCAGTCCGAACTATTCAACACGCTAAGCGGCTGCACGACGCCCAAATCGGCAGTCAAGGCCGTGCAAATTACAGGCCTTGTTGATGCCGGCCTGACTGCAACCCCGGCGTGTGAAGATGGTCAGCCATTTACCTTGACAGCAATAACAACTGCCACTGGCGTAAGCTATTCCTGGTACCGGAACAACGTCTTGCTTGGTGGCCAGACTGCCGCTACGACAAGTCAATTGGATGCCGGAACGTTTAAAGTGGAGGTTTCCAAAGCTACCTGTATCACCCCAGCGCTGATCAACATAATCCGTGCGCCAATTCCGATCGGAAAGCTGCCGAACCAAACTGTGATCTGTAACGACCCTGAAAATACAGACCCAAGTACCAGCCAGGTTGATTTGGATCCTGGCCTGTTTACCGCCTACGATTGGTTCAAAAACGAGTTGACGATTAGCTATTCCCAGCAAGTTCTCACCGCCGACAGTGAGGGGAAATACCGTGTAGACCTGACGAATTCGTTCGGTTGCATTGCTGCCGATGAAGTGGTGGTGCTCAATGACTGTCAGCCAAAAATTGATGCACCCAATGCGTTTCGGCCCGGCTCCTCGATTGACGTAAACAAAAACTTCTTTGCTTTCACCCGGTTTATCACCGACAATTTTGAGATTTTTATTTTCAACCGCTGGGGTGAGCTGGTGTATACTTCCAGCAGCCGTGATTTTAGCTGGAACGGTGGATTAAATAACTCGCCGAGTCAGCCGGTGCCAGGCGGATCCTATTCTTACGTCATTAGGTATGTAAGTTCATTCCACCCGGAGCGGGGAACTCAAGAGCGACGAGGCGGAGTGGCACTCCTCCGCTAAGCCTGTTCGCCGCTGGCAGGCAAAAATTTCTTTCAAAATCCTTTTGGCTGCCGTAACTATGTGACCTTATGCGGTTGCCTCTCTTTGTTTTCTTCGTGTCCTCGCTTTTGGTTGGCTGCAACAAGTCACCCGCTCCACCTTCCCTTGTTCCAAAACCGGTATCCCTTAAACTGCTTGAAGGTGACTTGGTGATCGGTCCTGCTTTCCAGATCAATGCGCCAAATACGGAAGAGGGAAAGCGGCTGGTCGCCTTCCTGGAACAAGCGCTAAAAGAACGATCCTACCGGACATCCCCCGATGGGACACCCATAACGCTGCAAGGTGTTTCCTATGATACGCTGGTCCCAGAAGGATTCCATCACCTTACCGTGGATCGGTCAGGCATTCACATTCAATCAAATACGGGGTCCGGAATTTTCTATGGAATACAATCTCTGCTTCAACTCCTGACTGAACCAACTCATACCGGAGAGATGCCCTTCCTGGACATTGTAGACTATCCCCGATTTCCCTATCGCGGTCTCCACCTCGATGTAGGTCGACATTTCTTCCCAACCGCTTTTGTGAAGCAGTATATTGACTGGCTTGCGTTTCACAAATTCAATTATTTTCACTGGCACCTCACCGAAGATCAAGGGTGGCGCATTGAGATCAAGAAATTTCCTGCATTGCAAACAATTGCCTCCCAGCGAAAGGAAACATTGGTTGGTCATGCGGGAACCCCAGAAACGTTTGATGGGAAACCCCACGGCGGCTATTATACTCAAGATGAAATCAGAGAGGTTGTGCAATATGCCTCCGATCGATTTGTAACCATTATTCCTGAAATCGAAATGCCCGGACATTCGCTAGCGGCATTAGCTGCCTACCCCACCCTCGGATGCACGGGAGGTCCGTATGAAGTTGGGACGAAATGGGGCGTATACCCGGATGTATACTGTGCGGGCAAGGAAGAAACCTTTGAATTTCTAGAGAGTGTACTGGACGAAGTTGTGGCCCTTTTTCCTGGCCCGTATGTTCACATCGGTGGCGATGAGTCTCCCAAGGACCGGTGGAAGGTGTGTCGTGTTTGTCAAAAGCGAATCCAGACAGAAGGACTGCGTGATGAGCATGAACTTCAGAGCTACTTCGTTCGGCGGATTGAGAAATACCTGAACGATAAAGGTCGCCGGTTGATTGGCTGGGACGAAATCCTTGAAGGCGGTCTTGCACCCAATGCCACAGTAATGAGCTGGCGCGGAGAAGAGGGTGGCATCACGGCAGCACAGCAAGGTCATCAGGTCATCATGACTCCGGGAAACTGGATGTACTTCGATCACTATCAGGACACCACCGGCAACGAACCCTTGGCCATCGGCGGATTTACTTCGGTTCAAGAAGTCTACACCTATGAGCCAGTCCCCGCGTCGCTCTTGCCAGAACAAACTCGTTTCATCTTAGGCGCCCAGGCCAACCTCTGGACGGAGTATATCAAAACGCCTGAGTATGCAGCCTACATGACGTATCCGCGCGCATGCGCCCTGGCTGAAGTCGTTTGGTCACCCAAAGGAGCTAGGAACTATGAAGACTTTCTCAAGCGAATGGGCGTTCATCTTCCACGGTTGAAAAGCCTTGGGATCAATTATGCCACACATCTTGAATCTCAACTAAAGCCCCACTAAATTATGAAACAGGCAATTCTCATTCTTCTTCTCTTAGTAAGCATCCAACCGCTGGCAGAAGCGCAACTCATCAAAACATCACTCACGCTGACAGTCCGGGATGAACTAGGCAATACCATAGAAGGGGCAAGCGTAGTCATCTATGACTCCGAATCGGATTTTAATGCGGAGAAGAATCCTGCGGCCCAGGCAATTACGGATAATAAGGGGATTGTGAAATTCAAAGAATTGAAAGCCATTTCCTATTTTGTCATTGTCCGCAAGGGAGACAAAGACAATCTGGGTGCCGGCGAACAGATTGGAAAACTGGAAGCCAACAAATTTAACAAGGCGACAGTCATCATTCAATGACCATGCAGAAGCTGATCCAGACGCAAATCCTGGATTATGCCGCACGCTTTCCTGCAGAAGCCACGGTAGCTACGCGGTATCTTGAACTCCTGGAACACCCGGATGCCTTTCTGCGGACCCACCTGCCCGGACACATCACCGGATCAGCATTCATTATTTCTGAGGATTATTCACAAACGCTGCTGGTTCATCACGCCAAGCTCAACCGGTGGCTTCAGCCCGGAGGCCACGCCGATGGAGACCGGGACGTTGTCCGGGTAGCTCTGCGTGAGGCAACCGAAGAGACCGGAATTATCGAACTTGAACTTGTGTCAGCCGATATCTACGATTTAGACATCCATCCTATTCCTGAACGAAAAGAGTTTCCTGCACACGATCATTATGACATTCGCTTCCTGTTGAAAGCCTCAACCGCAATTCCCCTTATTGTAAGTGAGGAGTCCCATGATGTGCGATGGGTGCCGTTGGATGACCTCGAGCGGTACAACCCGGAGTCATCACTTGTCCGCCTGCGGGCCAAGCTCTCCAAGTAGTTCAGTTGGGCAATAACCGGATGATCATTTTTTCTTGCAACTTTGCAATCTATGCCTGCTGTGATTGGTCCATCCGTTGACGTCGCCCGAAAATTCCTAGAAGAGGGAAAGCTTGTAGCCATTCCTACAGAAACCGTATATGGACTTGGCGCTAATGCGTTGAATGGAGAAGCAGTAGCCGAAATCTTTGAAGTGAAAGACAGGCCTCGATTTGACCCCCTCATTGTTCATGTCCCTTCGCTCTTGCGTGCAAAAGATTATGTTCAGGAAATTCCAGCCGATGCGCTAACTCTTGCGCAACATTTCTGGCCAGGCCCACTTACCTTGCTCCTAACAAAAAGTAAAATCATTCCCGACTTGGTAACAGCCGGACTCGACCGCGTAGGGCTCCGGTGCCCAGACCATCCCCTCACACGGCACTTATTGCAAACCCTTTCCTTCCCGCTCGCTGCGCCCAGCGCCAACCCGTTTGGTTACGTTAGCCCCACAACAGCTCAACATGTCTACGACCAACTGGGTAACAAAATTCCGTATATTCTTGATGGCGGGCCTTGCCGCGTCGGCATTGAATCAACCATTATCGGCTGGGAAGAAGGAGAACCCATTATTTACCGACTTGGCGGGCTCGGAGTTGAACACATCGAATCTGTGATCGGAAAAGTACGGATTCAAGCCCATGCCAACTCACAACCGGTGACTCCTGGACAACTTCAAAGTCACTATGCTCCAACCGTACCGTTCTTCCTTGGAAACGTAGCACAACTCATTAAAAAACATCAATTAAAAAGACCCGGGATACTCACGTTTACAATTAGTGACGTTCCATTTTCCCAACACCATCGCGTCCTTTCTCGCTCGGGTGACCTTCACGAAGCTGCGCGAAATCTATTTGGCATGCTTCGGGAATTTGACCAGCACGATGTCGATGCTGTCGTTGCGGAAGAAGTTCCGGATCATGGCCTTGGACGAGCGATCAACGATCGCCTGCGGCGGGCAGCAGCTCCGCGTTCGTAATCCCCAGGCCGAATAAGGCAAAATCATATTTGACCGGATCATCAGGATCCAGCTTGCGCAACTGCTCCGTCAGGTCGAGGGCCGTCTGCCAGTTCATCGGTTTCTTTCGTATCAGTTTCAGCTTGCGCGCTACGCGCTCAACATGGAGGTCGCATGGACATACCAACTGACGAGGTGAAATGGAACTCCACAATCCAAAATCCACGCCCCGCTTATCCTGGCGTACCATCCAGCGCAAATACATGTTCATTCTCTTGCAAGCGGAGTGACGGACTGGTGTGGCAATATGCTTGCGAGTTCGCTCTGGGAATTCCGGAAGGCTAAAAAACCGGTCATGAAAATTGATCAGCCCGTGCTCCACCGTTTTTTCTTCCGGGTGAACACGGAACAATTCTTCGAGCGAAGAATGAGTGCGGTAATGGGACCGAAGAAAAGAAATAAAGTATAACAGATCCGTACCATTGAATGTTCGATGCTTGAAGCCCTCCATTCTTCGCAGGTCGGTGGGACGATGATTAAGTATGAAGTCGTGCGGGGAGCCACCCATCAGGTTCAGCAACGATTGACAACTCTTGATGATGGTGACGCGCTGCCCCCAGGCAAGCACAGCGGCAAAGAATCCAGCGATTTCTATGTCCTGAGGCTTGCTGAACTGGTGTGGGATAGAAATCGGATCATTGAGAATAAATTCAGGTCGATTGAAGCGATCCGCCATTTCATCCAAGAATGCTCGGAGGTCCTCGGTATTTCGCCTGGTGCGGGACACTGCCTTATTTCAGGAAACGTACTTCCACCCGCCGGTTCAGCATTCGGGCCTCTTCATCTTTCAACGGTGTCAACGGCCGCTGCTTGCCGAACCCCTGGGCAGTCAATCGCTCCTGAGCTATTCCCTTGGATGCCAGGTATTGGGCTACGCTTTTGGCCCGGTTACGGCTCAGTTCAAGGTTGTACTCCTCACTGCCAATATCATCCGTGTGCCCCGTCAGCTCCGCCGTCCATTGAGGCTTTTCGCTAAGGATGCGGACCAGTTTATCTAATTCCGGAAACGAGACCGGGAGGAGAACAAACTTGTCAAACTCAAACTGAATATTCTTCAGCACATAGATTTCTTCGGGCTTGATTTCCTTTCCGTCCGACCAGACCAGGGGTTCCGGCTCCGGAAGATCCAGTGGTATAACGGCAACATCATCGATATAGAAATAGGCGCTTCCATTGAGCATCGGGCTTTTCCCCTTACGGATCTCCAACGATGCAAATTGCGTTGTCAAATTATCATAGAAATTTCCAATGATAACAAACCGCTCTCCTCCAGTGGCCCGGTAGTCAAGGGTAGCCAGTTCCCAGGCGCCTGAACTAATGGGCTCATTTAGGATCCACGAAAGGGGTGGCTTCCGGTTTATTACCTGATCGTTCACGACGAAGATCGAAGAATCGCTAAGCAGCAGGCCAATCCGATCTGCGGAATACACCGAATACGAAGCAAGTTTGAAATAAAATTCAATCCGGTACAGCTTGTCTTTGCTTAGGGGCTTTTGCAATTCGCCCTGAATGTACTCCCGGTAGCTCCGTGGTTTACTGTTTGGCCTGCTCCAGACATACACGCCGGCATAGGCGACGCCTGAATGTGCATTAGACTCCCCCGCCCAATTAAAGGGAACATCACAGTCTCCCCAACTACATTGGTTAAAATAATCCGGAGTTCCTGTATTGGCTGATTTCCAACCAGGCAGGTTAAAATCGCGGCTGTTCGCGCTGAAATTATTCGGGCAACGAGTGCGCTCCTCAAAGCTTGGATTGATAACCAGGTTCTGACCACAAACCGCAGTTGCCGAAGCAGCTATAGTCGCCACAATCAGGGCGTGCATTTTCATTTGCCCTACCGATAATACGTGATCTCGGCTCTGAATCGCGTCTCCGTTGCTCCAAGCCGATCGTAGGCAGATTTGGATATGAAAATCAGCACAGCTGGATCAGCAACCGTTGATGGCCCGGTGACACGCACAAAAACTTCCTGATTTGTTGTAAGATTCCGGATCTTTAGGATTGTGCCTGGCTTGATTGTTGGATGATGCGCCAGGTACTTCCTATTGCCTTCTGTTCCTTCCATCAACGCTGCTGTCCCGGATTCTTTTAGTTCACTCGCGCCACTCAACCCTTCAGAGATTTTTGCCGGATCGGTGGGAGCAACGACTGGCTGTGTGGCCGGTACCACCACCGTCGGTGGGACTTCGCCGGGGGCGGGGGCGGCAACAGATAGTACCTGCCCAATCTTTAGTTCCGCATCGGTTAGGCTATTCCATTCCTTCAATTTAGGAACTGTCATGCCATACATGCGGGCGATTGAATACAGCGTTTCTTTGGCTGCTACAGTGTGCGTTTTGGCGGCCGTTGCCACTGGTTTGATCTCAACAGGTGGAGTCACCGTTTTTTGCCGAATCAGTATCTCCTGACCAACGGACAGCGGATTGTCCTTCAAATTGTTCCATGCGCGAATGTCATCCACCGACACATTGTAGTGGCGGGCGATGCTGAATAGCGTCTCTTTCGGAGCCACACGATGCACAATCCCATCGGCTGTTTTTGTTGTTACCGGAGGCTTAGCCTTCCCGACATAGGGTATTTTGAGAATCTGCCCTACTTCCAGGCCGGCATCGGCCGTGGGGTTCTGCACCAGGATATCTGCTACGGTGGTACCGTATCGCTTCGATAAACTGTACAGCGTCTCTTTCTCCCCTACCTGATGGACCACATGAGGCTTTCCATTGATCAGCTCCATGCGGAGCGAGTCTCCAGGCAGCAAACTGGCAAGGCCAAATAACAACACTTGAAACATATCTTTTGTATTACATCGAAAATTACCACTTCCACAGGCCATCCCACAACCCCTATGCGTCGATTTACTTAGTATTTTTGTCAAAAATCAAGCACATGAAGGTTCTCGGGTTGGCTATCATTCTATCTACAACGATACTGGGTTGCCTCTATGGACAAAGCAGGCCGAAAGTGATGGTCATGGAAATCAAGGCTGAAATTGACCCGCGTATGCTGCGGTATGTAAAACTTGCTTTGGAGCATGCCGAAAGCACAAAAGCAGATTATGTGGTTGTCGAAATGGACACGTACGGAGGTGTTCTCACCGATGCGAAGGAGATAGTGGATCTGATCATGGACTTTAAGAAACCCATCTGGGTATACATCAATTCGGATGCGGCATCCGCAGGTGCCTTGATTTCCATTGCCTGCGATAGCATCTACATGTCGCCAGGGGCAAGCATTGGTGCCGCCACGGTCGTGGAGGGGGCTGGCGGACAGGCAGCTCCGGATAAGTACCAATCGTATATGCGTTCTATCATGCGCGCTACAGCAGAAGAAAATGGACGCGACCCGCGGATTGCCGAGGGCATGGTAGATGAAAAGATCGTTATCGACAGCATTAAGCAAGCTGGAAAAGTGATTACGTTCACCACAACCGAGGCTATAGAAAATGGGTATTGTGAAGCAAAGGTGGAATCCGTTGAAGAAATCCTTCGGCGAAATAGGGTAATCAACTATGAGATTGATCGGTTCAAGCTTGGGCTCGCGGAGCGAATCATTGCTTTTTCCTTGAATCCCTTTATCAGCGGGCTGCTTATTCTGATCATCATCGGCGGAATCTATTTTGAGATGCAGACACCGGGCATCGGGTTTGCCCTGCTGGCGTCAGCAATCGCCCTGGTTCTCTATCTCGTGCCCTACTACCTCAATGGGCTTGCCGAATATTGGGAGATCATCGCACTGTTCATAGGCATCATTCTCATTGCCCTTGAAGTCTTTGTGATCCCTGGGTTTGGCGTTGCCGGCGTGCTGGGAATCGGGCTCACGATCATGTCCCTGGTGCTGATCATGCTAAACAACGATTTCTTCAATTTTGATTTCGTGCCACTTGGCGACATTGTGGTTGCCCTCTTTGCCACCCTAGGTGGAATTTCCGGTGGAGCGATGTTGCTGATTTTCGGGAGTGCGCGATTGACTGAATCCAAAGCGTTCCGGAAGTTTACCTCGACAGAGACACAGGAGACAGGCCAGGGATACACTTCAAATTTTAATACCATACCCCTGATGGGCAAGACCGGTGTCGCCTCAACGATTCTGCGTCCAAGCGGAAAAGTCATAATTGAAGAAATCCTGTACGATGCGTTTACGCGCGGAGAGTACATAGAAAAGGGTGATGCCATCGAGGTTATAGACACAGAAGGCTCTTCGTTGCGTGTGAAAAAAAAGCTATGAAAATTCTCGGAGTAATTCCTGCCCGTTACGCCTCTTCCCGTTTTCCAGGCAAACCCCTTGCCGACCTGCTCGGAAAATCAATGGTCGAACGGGTCTACTTACAATGCAAAAAGGCAAAATACCTCACTGAACTAGTTGTGGCCACCGATCATCTGCAAATCCATGAGCACGTGCTTGGCTTTGGTGGGCATTCCTGTCTTACCTCCGACCAGCATCCGAGTGGGACAGACCGATGCTGTGAGGCAATGACACTGCAAAAAGAAACGTTTGACTTTGTCATCAACATCCAAGGTGATGAACCCTTCATCGACCCCCAGCAAATCGATCTGTTATGTGCCTCCCTCGATGAACATACAGAACTGGCTACGTTGATTCAGCGCATCATTAACCTGGAGCAACTCATGTCTCCCAATGAGGCGAAAGTCGTATTAAATTCGCACCGGGAGGCCATGTACTTCAGCAGGTCACCCATTCCATTTGTCCAGAAGCAGCTACAAAGCACTTGGCTGGATCATGGAATCTTTTTCCGTCACGTGGGATTGTATGCTTATCGCAAGGATATTCTGCAGGCCATTACAAAACTCCCCGTATCAGATTTGGAACGGTCCGAATCACTGGAACAACTCCGCTGGATTGAAAACGGATACTGTATAAGAACAGTGGAGACTGATGCCGAAGAAGGAATGTGCATTGACACTCCCGAAGATTTAGAGAAAGCGCGAATTCATATGAGGAACATAAGCCACAGCCGCTAGCGGTTTAGCTATTGGCTACACGCCACACACGCGTGGTTACTTCAAGTGTAAGATATCCTCCGTTTCATCGGGTACTTTAAGATAGGTTCTCGATTTTCTCTTTTCCATATCGGCTAGCTGCTCCTGCCCAAATTTTGTCGGGTCCGCAGTAAACAAAATACGCCATATCTTACCCTGCTTTGATTCAGATACATACAAAGATCCATCCGGTCCTTCTGATAGACCCATGGGTCTATGCTTTGCATTACTCATGCTGACAATCGTGTCAACCCCCGCAAAACCGTCTGCGAAGACTTCCCATGTATCGGTTGGCTTCCCATTCTCAAAAGGGATGAAAGCGACAATATATCCCGCTTGAGGATATGGGGCCCGATTGGTTGATCCATGAAACGCGATGAACGCGCCCTTCTTATATCGCGGAGGAAATTGATTGCCCTTATAAAACAACAAATCGTTAGGCGCCCAATGTGCGGGTAGTCCCATAATTGGATTTGCAAAGTCCTTGGTGTCCCGGATACCATCCCCACCATATTCCGGAGCTACCATTCTCTTTTGTTTGAAATGGTCATAATAACTGTAGGGCCAACCAAAATTATCGCCTTCCGCAATTTTCACGAACTCTTCTGCTGGCAAAATGGCGTTTTGCCAGGGGCTATAATATTGAGGGGCATGGCCATACAAATAATCTCTCCCATGCTGCACCGCATATAAACTGTTATCCTCCTCATTCCAAGAAATGGCAACAACACTTCTCAATCCGGTTGCAAACCGTTGGCCATCCGATTGGGACTGCTCCAGGCCATCTTCATCAAACCTCCAAATGCCCGCCTGATCAATTAGTTCATGGCATGGAAATTCTCCTTTAACATTTGCTATCGAATCAACTCCCACTGAATTCCAATCTTCACAAACATTGGTTGGTGCGCTAAATGTAATGTACATGCCTCCCTGATTGTCGAAAGCCAACGACTTGGCATTATGCCATTGAAGAGGGTGATGGTCAACGAATAATATTTCCTGTTTGGAATCCGGAATCAATTTCGTTGGTGTTAATTTTTGTCTATACACCACCTGCTCCGTGGTGAAATACAAATAGCCGTTGTGTATCCGCATTTCCGTACCAAAACTTCCATCATTCGGGTAATCGCCAAAGCGTTCAAAAATATCTGCTCGACCATCCTTATTGGTATCCCGCAATGCCATGTTGCCTGCCACGCGATCATAAAGCTCTCCCGTGGTGATTCGCAACTTCACATAAATATCGCCATTGTCATTGACCGCCAAGTGCCTGGATGGCCCAATACTGTCGGCTACAACCAACGCTCCAAATCCCTTGGGTAAAAACAGGCCACCATTATCATCATCCGCATCAGGGATAACAATCGTTTCCTTGGTTCGACAGGTTGATAACGAAATCAATAAAATGAAGGCAAAAGCAGTACTAAGGCGCATCGACTCTTTTTTTGAGTTCAATCCAGGCGTCAATCAACGAATTTCATCAGCGACCGGTTTCATATGCAGCTTCTCGATGGCGAACTGCCTCACTGCGCGATTCACACTTTCGATATCCTTCGACACAACGTGCGAACCCAAAACGTGATCTCCGGCATTCGGAATGGGTATTGCCACTTTGAGCGAATCAGCCGTGCCAAGTTGTTTTTGCATTTCGAGGATAGCGCTAACCTTCACCGATGGGTCTTGCTCCTCTTCATTCTTGAAGTAATAGAGCGTGAGGCTAGGTGCCACGACCTTCTCAAAAGTCTTTTTGTCCATTTTGCTATCAACCATTTCAGTCAATTGAATGGCAGCCTCCAGCCGATAGGTTCGATTCCAGTATCGATAAAATAGAGCGGTATCCGTACCTGGCGTAGTACTAGGCGACAGGTAATGGCCCTTGACCAGCCTGCCGATCTGCAATCCCCAGGGAAGAGGCCCAACCCAGGCAAGCGGGTCTTTGAGAGCAATAAGCGGCGACATGTTTATCAAAGCAAATACTTCAGTTGGATATTCCGCTGCGAGCGCTAAGGCCACAGTTCCCCCTGTGGAGGTACTCATTATGATCACCTTGTCTCCCAGCGCCCTGCCAATGGCAAGTGCCTCCCGGCTGCTTTTCCACCACCGGTCGGCAGTGAAATATAAAAGTTGCTCTGTGGTATCTATTCCATGGTCGGCCATCCGCGCCAAGTACAAGTTGCACCCAAATTTCTTCGCAAACTCCTCATGAACGGGATCGCCTTCCTCCTGGCTTGCAGAAAATCCATGGATGTACACCACGCTATACTCCGTTTTCTTTCTTGAGGAATCAGCCCACACGATACGCGCCTCATTTTCGGGTTTGAGCCGATGTTTAGCCTCATTTGCGCTTATGTAATTTTCCAGTGCTTCCGGATCAGTCGGCACTGAAATTTTGGCGGGGTCCCAGACCGGTTGATCGGGCTCCGGGCCCATGAAGTAAATGCCCGCCAGGACGACGATTAGAATACTTAGGATGATTAATCGTTTGGACATTGCGCTTGTTTTCAGGAAGATAAGTTTTTATTTGGGTCATCGCCAAATGAAAAAGCCGCCCCTCGTACAGGGCGGCCTTTTAGCTAAAAAACATTCGACCGGGAGCAGCTAAAAATCACATACTGCCAAAGTATACCCGATCAAAAAGAAGGCACTCCGGCGCCGGCAAAAAATATTTACCACCAACAACCACTACGAATGGAGTAAATAGCCAGTCACGCCGGAAATGCCATGTCTTGACAGTTGTAAGTTGTGAGTTGCTAGCATTGAGCCGCTACTAACTAACAACCAACAACGAGCAACTATTCTAGTCAACATTGTCATGCAAAAACTTGTTGTTTCCCAGCAGACTGTTGTCATCATTTAAGTTGTACTTTGAAATGAAGCGTTCGGAGGAATGGGGCACATTCTCCATTTTTACACCTCTGCGCAAATAGGCTGGAAGCGTCCACTTCTCATTGAACTCTTCTTTGCTCATTTCCTGCTTACGGGCCGCCTTGAGTTTCTCCCGGCGCTCCTTGGCTTGTTGCTCCAGCCTTTCTTTTGTTTTTCTCATTTCCATCATTCCTTCTTCGTTTACTAGTTGATCTGCTGATACCTGGGTTCCCAGCTCAAACTCCTCTTTGTCGTCCTTGAATTTGCCGATGTCGTCATCTTCATCCTCTTGCTCATCTTCGGTCTCTTCCTTGCGGGCTTCCAATTCGGGATTATCAAACAAACTCATGGTATAGTGACGTTCGGCCTGGGGTGTTTCATCCCTCCGTGAAGGACGTTCCGGTTTTTTGACTTCTGGTTTTTCTTCCTCCTTTTTTACTATAGGCAATTCCTCTACCTTTTCCTCTGGGAGTTCTGGGCGAATCCATTCAGTCTGAACAGGCTGCTCATGGGAGGACGGAACCGGCACCAGTTCAGGTTCTGGCTCCTGGGTAGTCACCTTTTCTTCCGTGATATCTACGACAGGCTCATCCATGTATGTGTCGGTAAAAGAAATCTGTTCTGACACCTTAAGTTCAATTTCATAGTTTCGATCGTTCAGAGACTGGTCAGTCCATTCTTCTACGAAACTTTGACTCCGTTCAAGGTCCAGCACTCTCTTCTCTTCCACTTTCCGTGTAGCCGCTCTGCCTTCGCCAGCAAAACCAGTTGCGATGACCGTAACCCGGATAGAATTTCCAAGTTCTGAATCTACACCGTGACCGAAGATTACTTCACAATCGTCTCCTGCCTGTTCCTGAATATACTCTGTGATTGAGCTCAGCTCGTCCATCTGGAGCTCAGCCTCTTCTCCGGAAATAATGGATAAGAGAATGCGCTTAGCCCCCATGATGTCGCAATTGTCAAGCAAGGGGGAAGCAAGCGCTTGTTGTGCAGCGCGGATCGCGCGGTCCTCTCCGCTTGTTTCCGCCGAGCCCATTACGGCTGCCCCGGCATTTAGCATCACTGTGCGTACATCCTGGAAATCAACATTCACATATCCGGCAAGCGTAATGATCTCCGCAATACCTTTTGCCGCGGTAGTCAACACGCCATCCGCTTCTCCAAAGGCCTGGCTGATCGACAAGTTGCCAAACATCTGACGAAGCTGATCATTCATAATAGCGAGCACGGTGTCGCAGTTCGCCCGCATCGCGTCCAAGCCAGCTTGGGCCTGAGCGATTTTCTTTCTGCCCTCAAAGCCAAACGGCATGGTAACAATACCTACTGTGAGGATGTCCATCTCTTTGGCAATCTTGGCGAGGATAGGCGCTGCGCCAGTACCCGTGCCTCCGCCCATACCGGCCGTGATGAATACCATTTTCGTATTGGCGAGCGCCTCTCGAATCTGGTCTTTGCTCTCTAACGCCGCTGCCCGGCCTACTTCGGGATTGGCACCGCAACCGAGTCCTTCGGTTAGGCTAGTGCCAATCTGGAGTTTTGTCGGCACCGGACTGCTGTTCAGTGCCTGGAGATCTGTGTTGCACACGATGAACTCAACATCCTTGATGCCGAGACGATACATGTGGTTCACTGCGTTGCTGCCACCGCCACCTACGCCAATCACCTTAATGATTGACTTCGAATGTCTTGGCAGATCAAATTTGTATGTCGTTCCTGGTTGAAACATGACTATTGGTGTTTAATGGTGTTATTGGTTAAGCTATTCGATACGTTTCTTTTCGTTCCGGCCATCGTAATCAAAGAAATCACAGCAATCACCGCAATCATATTAATTGCAGTAATGACCGTAATAAGGGTGATCGTGGTCATTGTCAGTATTCGTTTTTCCCGTCCAGATCATCGATCAAAAGGCCCTTCGTCTTATTCAGTATACTGCTAAAGAAGTCCGACGTTGGCTTTGATTTCTTGACTTTCACGGTCACTTTGTTTTCCATCGCTTCGCGATAGCGCTCTTCGCGTTCGTCGAGTGAGCGGAAACCGGCGAGGACCAGGCCCACGGCGGTAGCATACATCGGGCTCTTCACAGCCTCGAGTTTGCTCTTGCCCAAGTGTTCGTTGGGATATCCAATGCGGGTATCCATACCCGTCATGTACTCGACCAAATGCTTCAGGCTGTGTAATTGAGAACCACCCCCGGTGATCACAATACCTCCGGCGAGGCGGTTTTCAAACCCACAGCTGATGATCTCGGTATGCGCCATCTCAATGATCTCTTCCATCCGGGCCTGAATAATGTTGGAGAGGTTCTTTACCGAAATCTCTTTAGCCGAACGGTTGCGTATTCCGGGTATGGAGACGATTTCATTCGGGTTGGCTTCTTCTGCGATGGCTTTTCCAAATTTGGTCTTCAATTGCTCGGCTTGCTTTGCCATGACCATAAGTCCAGCCTGGATGTCGTTGGTCAGAATGTTGCCGCCAAAGGGAATGACTGCGGTGTGCCGGATGATGTTATCATAGAAAATCGCGATGTCTGTAGTCCCTCCGCCAATATCGATCAGACAAACGCCCGCTTCTTTTTCCTCGTCGCTAAGAACGGCAAGGCTCGACGCCAGGGGCTCCAGGATGAGGTTGTCAATTTCCAGCCCTGCACGGCGAACACATTTGTTGATGTTGTTGATTGCACTGGTCTGAGCGGTGATGATGTGGAAGTCTGCCTCCAGCTTCATACCACTCATACCGACCGGGTCTTTTATGCCCTCTTCATAGTCCACCGTATAATCCTGTGGCATAACGTGGATGATCTCGCTTCCGGGAGGGATAACAATTCGGTACATGTCTTCCGTCAGGCGGCTGATGTCCTCTATGCTGATTTCATTGTCGTTTGACAGCCGGGTGATGCTTCCGTGGTGGATTGTACTCCGGATATGCTGACCGGCAATCCCAACGTTGACCACGCCGATATCGATGCCAGACATGTCGCTGGCCTCTTTAACCGCCTTGTCAATGGCAAACACAGTCTTGTCGATGTTGGTTACAATACCTTTGATAACCCCTTCCGACTCGGCCTTGCCCATCCCCAGGACTTCGAGCTTCCCATACTCATTCTTACGGCCAACAATCGCACAGATTTTCGTTGTGCCGATGTCCAGGCCTACGACTATTTTTCCTTTTTCCATAGCTTCAAAAGTTTATAGTGGTTGTTTAAAAAATTCAATTTTATAGTTAGTGAGCGATTACCTGTCCTTCATAGTTCAAATTGACCCGTTCATATTTCGTCCAGCCTTTTTGAGGCAGGATCTCCTTGTAGAAAACCATTAGCTTCCGAAATTTCTCTTCGAATTTTGCAGGACTTCCAAATTCAACTACCTGGCCGGTGACTTGTGGATAGATCGTGATGTCTCCCTTTTGATTGATATCCATTTGAGCAATTTGTGCCTTCCAAAATGGGTCATCCGTTATAAATTCAATCATTTCCATAAGTGCTATGCCATCCGGTGTTTTGCGCAGGCTCCCTGGCTCCAACAGGTGTTTGATAAACTTTCCGCTAATGATCATGACACGCGCTGAGAACTTCTCTGAAACACCCATGATCACGCCATCCTCAGCGATGTAGGCATCAGGCGCATCATCCTGGACGAACCGGGCGATTGGTCTCCTCAGTTCGACACGGACGATAAGGTTTCCTTTCAAATCACCGTAGAGTTCCGCATCGCTAATATGTCGGTCGATCGTCAAGGCGTTCTCGATGGCCTTAAGGTCAATTTCGTTGATGGACGTTCCCACTAGCGACTGACTGTTGGTTTCCACGAGTCGGCTGACGTCCGATTCATCCAGGAAGTGGTTATCGTTGATGTTCTCCAGTTCCACTATCACTTTTTTGCACCTGACTCCGCCCTGCTTCCGTTCACTGAAGGCAATGAGTAAGAAGACAATGCCCAAGCCAAGGCCGATTTGTATTTCCTTTCGTATGGTGAACTTAGGCTTCATATCTGCGGCTTAACATTTTTCGTATCGGTTTTACAAACAAGTCAATGTCACCAGCTCCGACCGAGGCGAGCACTTCAATATCCATTGTATCCAGCGTAGACAGCAGGTCCTTTTTGGATGTCCTGATTTTTACCGGGCTTGTCACTTTGCTAAAAATGATATCAGAAGTCACTCCGGGGATCGGTAGTTCGCGGGCCGGATAAATGTCGAGCAGGATCAGTTCGTCGGCCAGGCTAAGGCTTTTCGCAAATCCGTCAGCAAAATCCCGCGTGCGAGTGAACAAATGGGGTTGAAACACAACCGTGATTTTCTTTCCCGAATACATCGCCTGGAGTGAACGGAGGAAGGCCTCAATTTCAGCAGGATGATGCGCATAGTCATCGATATAAACACAGCCATTCTTGCTATACACGTATTCGAAGCGTCTCTTGACACCCCGGAAAGACGCGAGCGCATCTTTTACAATTTTCTCATCGATCTGAAGATGTCGAATTGCCAACACTGCGGCAATCGCATTTTCTACGTTATGGAAGCCCGGGATGCCGAGCTTGATATGCTCGATCTTCTGGCCGTTGCCAATCAGGTCGAATGTAAAAAATCCATCTTGCGTGGTGACGTTGTTGGCAAAAAATTGTCCCTGGTCAAGTCCGTATGTCTTAACATTGATTTGAGCGTTGGCCTCTGCCAACTTGGCCACGCTGTGATGAATAACCAACGAACCTTTTGGTTCAATTTGAGAGATAAACTGCCGATAGGCCGTAAGCATGGTCTGGTGGTCACCATAGATATCGAGGTGATCCGCGTCGGCTGAGGTGACAACCGCACTATTTGGGTGGAGCCGCAGGAAAGAGCGATCAAACTCGTCGGCTTCTACTACTACAATGGTTTCTTTCGTGACTTCGCCGTGCATGACCAGGTTCGAATCATAGTTCGTGGTAATTCCGCCAAGGAGAGCTACCATATTCTTTTCGGCGCACTTGAGAACGTGTGCAATCATCGACGACGTAGTAGTCTTGCCATGCGTTCCGGCAATAGCTATCGTGTGGAAATCTTTCGAAATGAGCCCGAGAACTTCAGATCGTTTCAGAATGGTGAACTCCTGGTCCTTCAGGTAATTGAATTCAGCATGATCTTTTGGAATGGCGGGCGTAAAAATCACAAGCGTTTTCTCCCGTGAGATATACCCGGGGATAAATTCTACTTTGTCATCAAAGTGAAGTTCCATGCCTTCCTCAATCAACTCATGGGTTAGCGGAGTGGGTGTACGATCATACCCGGCAATACGCAGACCCTTGTGTTTGAACCAGCGGGCAAGGGCGCTCATGCCAATGCCTCCGATTCCTAGAAAGTAGATACTATCGTAGTCGCTGAATTTCACGCCATAAGGGTTTCAAGTTCGGCCACAATATCTTGGGAAGCATTTGGCCGACCCAATTTTCCAATTCGTTCACTTAGCTTCTCACATCGGGCCCGATCACCAAGAAGTGCAAGCACTTCACGCGTTAGGTTGGTGAGCGCATCCTTGTCTGCAACAAAGCAAGCAGCAGACTCCTTTACCAATGCCATTGCATTTTTCATCTGATGGTCCTCGGCTACGTTGGGTGAGGGCACGAGGACAGCCGCCTTCTTGGCCAGGCACAATTCAGAAATAGAAAGGGCCCCAGCTCGGGATACCACTACGTTTGCAACAGCGTAGGCCAGATCCATTTCTTTCAAGAAATCAACCAACCGGACCCGCCCCAGGTTCTTGCCGGCCACTTGCGCTTTCACGCTTTCGTAATACACCTTGCCAGTCTGCCAGATCACCTGAACATTGGCCTCAATCAGTTGGTCCAATCCGGCCACCATGCTTTCATTGATTGTCCGAGCCCCGCCGCTTCCGCCTAGAACAAGAAGGGTCCGCTCTGTATCCGTGAAGCCAAAATGCTGAAGCGCTGCTTCGCGCTTTGAAGTCACATCCAGGATATCCTTCCGAACTGGATTTCCAGTCAGTCTAATTTTCTCTGCCGGGAAATAGGCTTCCATACCTGGATAGGCGACGCAGATCCGCTGCACTTTGCCGGCCAACTTCTTGTTTGTAAGCCCCGCATAGGAGTTTTGCTCCTGGAGTAGCGTAGGGATGTTCATCCGTGTAGCCGCCAGCATGAGCGGGCCGCTCGCATAGCCACCCGTTCCAACAGCAGCGTCCGGCTTGAAATCCTTCACGATCTGCCGGGCCTTCCAATAGCTGGCGATCAACTTGAAAGGAAACATGACATTAGATAAGGACATGCTTCTTTTTATCCCCGCGATCCACAACCCGATGATCCGATAGCCGGCTTCCGGCACCCGTATCATTTCCATTTTTCCTTCAGCGCCCACAAAGAGGATATTGGCATCCTGATGCCGCTCGCGGAATGCATTGGCGATGGCAATTGCCGGAAATACATGACCTCCGGTGCCGCCGCCGCTGATAATTAGTCTATATGGTTGCTTCGTTTCCAAATTCAACGAGTATAACTGAACGTATATGACTCCGTATACTGGTCTGCGATCAATCTGAATCTCCCTTCACCGGTATGTGAGATAGTGCTCATGCTGCTTTAGCCTCCATGTTTTTCGATTCATCACTTGAGGTTGCTTGTCCCCAATTTTCTTCTTGTTCTCCACGACTAACGCTGAGAATGATTCCTACCGAAAGGCCCGTGAACAGTAGAGCCGTTCCGCCCATACTGATCAATGGCAACGGCTGTCCTGTGATCGGCCCAAGTCCCACCACAACGCCCATGTTTACCATGGCCTGACATACCAAATCGAAGCTTAGTCCAGCCGAAAGAAGGCCGCCGAATGCCCGTTCCGAATTATACGCCGCTTTCATTCCGCGATGCAGGAGGATGAGGTATAGGATAAGAACCACACCGCCGCCAATGAGCCCGTATTCTTCAATTACAATCGCATATACAAAATCAGAATAGGGATGAGGCAGAATGTTGCGCTGGTCGCTGTTTCCAGGGCCCTTGCCGAAAACCCCGCCGGTTGCCACAGCGATGCGCGCGTGCTTAGCCTGAAAGGGTAGTTCGCTTCCATTAATAAAACTGAGAATTCGGTTCTTGGCTGTTTCCCCCCGAACGCCAAATTTCAAGGCGACTGCTCCAGCCAACAGGCCGATCAATACCAGCATGGCCAGATACTTTACCGGAACCCGACCGATGAACATGACCAACATGCACGTGGCGAACAATAGCATTGCGGTTGAAAGATTGGTCAAGGCGATGAGTCCACAGATCACACCGCACCAAATCAACATCGGGATTAGTGAGTCCTTTATGTCTTCAATATTTTGCTGCTTCTTCGAAAGCATACTCGCCAGGTTGATAATTAAGGCAAGGCTGGCAAAGTCAGAAGGTTGAAACGATGTATTTAAAATTGGCAGCGTAATCCAGCGAGCGGCATCATTGATGGACGTACCGTTTGTAAATGTGTACACCAGCAAGGGTACACTGATCCAAAGGGCAAAGCGGGAGAGACGCGAGTAATAGCGGTAGTCAACTTTATGACCCACCCACATGGCTGCCAACCCAAGCATGACCATGAACGTGTGCTTCACGAGATACATTTCCGGGCTTATTGTTCGCTTGTACGCCAGTGTACCGATTGAACTATAGACGACCAGGATGCTGATCATCGATAGCGCAAAGACTACTGCCCAGATGACCGGGTCACCTTGTAAATTCTTGTCTGCCCACTCCTTGACCTTTTTCATATCACGAAATGTTTACTTTCTCTTTCTCTTCTTTTAACTGAAGCACGGCCTGCCGGAATTGGTCACCCCGGTCTCCATAGTTCTTGAACAAATCAAAGCTTGCGCATGCCGGCGACAGCAATACAACATCGCCCGCCTCCGCTGCGTCCAACGCCAGTCGTACCAGCGCGCGGGCATCCTGTGTTTCCATCACCCTGGGTACAACTGAACCAAAAAAAGATTTGAGCTTTTCATTGTCCTTGCCGAGGCAAATAAGTGTCTTGACCTTCTTCTTTACTGCGTCGCGGATCAAGGCATAGTCATTCCCTTTGTCAATTCCGCCGGCGATCCAGATGAGTGGATTCTCGTAGCTTCCTAAAGCATACACGACAGAGTCCACGTTGGTGGCTTTGGAGTCATTGATGAACTCCACGCCGTTGATGGTGGCGATGTGCTCCAGGCGGTGCGGCGCATTCTTGAATGTTTTCAGGCCTTCCCGTATCCGTGCATCGGGAACCTTTGCGAGGTGGGCCGCAGAGACAGCCGCCATCGTGTTAATCAGATTGTGAACACCCTTCAGGGTTGTCTCAGACTGGGCTATCTTGAAAGACTTCTTGCCAAACTGAAACACCATCTTCTTCCCGTCGAAGCGCGCTGATGTTATGGCCTCTGGATCAAGCGAGATCTCTACGCGATACGCTTCTGTTGACCTGTGTCTGGCCTCACCGCCACCAACTTTGTCGTCAAGGAAATACACAAAGTAATCCTTCGAACCCATGTTCTTGATCATCCTAAACTTGCTATTAACATAGTTCGCCATTTTGTTCTCGTAGCGATCCAGATGGTCTGGCGTGATGTTGAGCAGAATTCCGATATGCGGATGAAAAGTCTTGGTGCCGTCGAGCTGGAAGCTGCTGACTTCAAGAACGTACCAATCAAAGTCAGCCGTAGCCACTTTGCGGGCAAGGCTCTCCCCTACGTTGCCGGCCAAAGCCACGCTAAAGCCCGCTGTGTTCAGCAAGTGATAGGTGAGTAGCGTAGTGGTGGTCTTGCCGTTTGTCCCGGTAATGGCAATTATTTTTCCCTTGAGGTAACGGCAGGCAAACTCGATCTCATCGACGATCGGGATTTTTTTGGAGCGCACTTTTTTCACGATGTCCGCCTTGTCAGGGATACCCGGGCTTTTCACCACGAGTTGCGCCGACAGAATCTTCTCTTCGGAGTGCCCGCCTTCCTCGAATTGAATGGCATGCTGGATTAAGTCATTGCGGTAGGCGTCTTTTAATGTTCCCTGATCAGAAACAAACACATCCAGTCCCTTGGCTTTTGCCAAGATAGCCGCACCTGTACCGCTCTCTCCTCCTCCAAGAATGACTATACGCTCGCTCATCTTATTGGAGTTTCAGGGTTGCCAAACTGAGAATAGCCAACAATATGCCCACGATCCAAAACCGGGTTACAATCTTAGATTCGTGAATGTTCTTTTTCTGAAAGTGATGATGTAGGGGAGACATCAGAAAAATCCGCCGCCCTTCCCCATATTTCCTTTTCGTGTACTTGAAATACGACACCTGCATGATCACGGACATGTTCTCAACAACAAGGATTCCGCACAGCAACGGTATCATCAGTTCTTTTCTGACGGCCAAAGCAACCACAGCGATAATTCCCCCCAGCGAAAGGCTTCCGGTGTCTCCCATGAATACCTGGGCCGGATAGGAATTGTACCATAGAAAACCAAGGCAGGCTCCGACGAAGGCCGTGCAGAAGATCACCAACTCTCCCAGGTTGGGGATGTACATGATGTTGAGGTACGAACTGAAGTCCACCCGGCCAGACAAGTAGGCAAAAATGGCCAGCGTCAGGCCGATAATGGCGGAAGTGCCCGCAGCAAGCCCGTCGATCCCATCCGTGATGTTTGCGCCGTTTGAAACTGCCGTGACGATAAGGACAACCACCAGCGTATAAAGGATCCAGGTATAGTTTGCATCCAAAAAAGGAAGAACCTTTCCGTAGTCAAATTCATTGTCCTTGAAGAAAGGCAAGGTGGTCTTCGTTGACTTCACGTAGCTCATGGAGGTCACTTGCTCCGTGCTCACCACAGAAGCTTCGATCGCACGGCCACTTCTAACTTTCTCGCCGACGACCACGTCACTGTTAAAATACAACGTCAGCCCAACTACCAGCCCAATAACTACTTGTCCTACAATTTTGAAACGTCCTGCAAGACCCTCCTTATTCTTCTTAAAGACTTTGATGTAGTCATCCAGGAATCCAATTAGTCCAAGCCCAATGGTTGTTGTTGCCAACAGGATGATATAAATGTTGTCCAACTTGGCGAAAAGGAATGTAGGGATAAGAATCCCGGCGAGGATTATCAGGCCTCCCATGGTCGGTGTTCCTTTCTTCTGCATTTGTCCTTCCAGCCCCAGGTCGCGGATATCTTCGCCTACCTGCTTATTGCGGAGGTACTCGATCAATTTTTTTCCGAACGTAATGGTAATCAGCAAAGACAAAACGGCGGCGGCACCGGCGCGGAAGGAGATATATTGAAACACACCCGCGCCGGGGAAGTTGAACTGCTGGTCGATATAGCTGAAAAAATAGTAGAGCATTAATTCGCAAACATTTTAAGCATCCGAAATACTACTTCTCGGTCATCAAAGGGTCTCTTCACACCCTTCACTTCCTGATAGGTTTCATGCCCCTTCCCCGCAATCAGAATAATATCCTTTTCCTTTGCCAACATGCACGCGGTTTTGATTGCCTCCTCCCGGTCGACCATCACGAGCGTCTTCTTTGCATCTGTGGGGCCTACACCCTTCTGCATCTCGCGGATGATTTCCATCGGATCTTCATCGCGCGGGTTATCGGAAGTAAAAATGACCTTAGTTGAATATTTGCAAGCGATAGCAGCCATCAGCGGACGTTTGGTACGGTCACGGTTTCCGCCGCAACCGACAATGGAAATGACCTGCTCCGTACCCGTTCTGAAATTGGTAATTGTCTCCAAAACATTTTTTAGCGCATCCGGGGTGTGGGC
>JANNAZ010000105.1:0-6739 GCA_031384895.1 Cyclobacteriaceae bacterium
CTTTTCGGGCGCTTCACATTTGACCCAAGCAAGGCGCAAACGCTGACCGTGCCAACCAACGGGTCCACCGATGCTAGCGAAGGTGGAGCGTGCAAAGGTTGGCGCAGCGGCGAGGGCGACCATGTGAAACCAAAAAACAAATAAAGTTATGAGTACTAAAAGAAAGCAGACCGAACTCAGCGGCTTACTGGGTGAGACCGTTTCGGTTCGCAAGGTGAGAGGTAGGGTCGTTGTGTCAAACCATCGCCCCAGACCGAAAACGGAGATGCCGGCAGGCCAAGCTGCCGTGCTGGACAAATTCCGGGAAGCTGTGCAGTATGCCAAACAGCAGATGGGACTGCCAGCCTCCAAAGAGTTGTACCAAACGGGCATCACGGGCAAGTTACGCTCGGCGTATGTTGTGGCCATGGGTGATTACCTGGCCGCACCGAAGGTGCACTACATCGAGGCCATCGGTTATCGTGGAAATATCGGCGACACAATCGCCGTGAAAGCCACCGACGACTTCATGGTAACGGGTGTCAAGATCGTGATCACCGCCGGCGACGGTTCCGTGATCGAAGAGGGCGAGGCCGGACCGGACCTTCAGAAGATCAACATCTGGTCGTACCGTGCAACCGTGGCCAATCCATCGCTGCCCGGCACCACGATCCAGGCTGTTGCCTTCGACCGCCCCGGTAACAAAGGTTATCTCGCAGTAACCCTCTAACCTCGGAACAAGTCCGGGGCCCAACCCTCTTCGAATCCACCATCCCGTATGCTCTGACACACAAAACAAATCAGCGGAGTCACGGACAGGATTTGAGGAGGGAACTGGGGGCGGGGGGACCGCGAAAGTCGATTCAACTCCTCCCCTCTCCGCCTGCCCCGGTCTTGTACCGGGGGAGAGGGGCCGGGGGTGAGGCGACGCACCGTGAACAGTAAACAACAGCAGACCGAAGTCCGAAACCCGAAACTCAAAACCAAAACCAAAACCAAAACCAAAAACGAAAATGACAAACTACAAATGGCTCCTCGACGCCGGCCACGGAGGCCTGACCCCCGAAGGCGTCTATACCACAGCCCCCGCCAAGATGCACATCTTCGCCGACGGCCTAACCTTCTACGAAGGCGTCAACAACCGCACGATCGTCGAGAAGCTAAGCGATCTCCTGATTGAGGCACGCATCGACCATGCGATGGTCCATGACCCCGAACACGACACGCCTCTAAGAGAGAGAGTATTTCGGGCCAATCATCTCTTCGCCAAAGACAAGCGTTGCATATATCTCTCTATTCACAGCGATGCGATGCCCGAAGGGGCGCATGGTAAAGGATCAGGATTCGCCGTGTACACATCGAAGGGCGAGACGCGCAGCGATGCGATCGGCAAGATCTTTAGTGCCGTCTACGCACGGGAACTAAAAGAATTCAAATCCCGCGAAGACCGCTCCGACGGCGACGCCGACAAAGAAGAAGACTTCTACGTGCTACGCAAAACAGATTGCCCCGCCCTCCTGGTCGAGAACCTCTTCTTCGACAATCGCCGCGAAGCAGAGTTTCTGCTGAGCGATGCAGGACAAGGTCGGATTGCCATGACGCTGTTTGAAGCTATTGTTACGACGGAGAAGATGTTTGGTATTGGGCGTTAGGTTTTGGGTAGTGCAGTCAAAACGCCAGACTCAACACCCAATACCCTACGCCCCCAAATCACCAAATCACTAAATCACCATATAACCACATAACCAAATCACCATATCACCACTTAACCAAATAACCACATGAAACCTCTCAAAGACACCCGTATCGGAAAATTCCTCTCAGAGAAGGGACTCGCCCATCTCCTGGAAGGTCTCGGCGACCTCGTGCCCGGAGTCAGAATCATTGAGCGACTGAAAGATGTCGTGCTCGGCAACACTGATCATCTCCGGGAAGAGGACAAAAAGCAGTTCATGGAACTGTACAAACTACACCTCGACGAACTCGACAAAGAGCTTGCCGACAGAGACAGCGCAAGAGCCCGGGAAAAAGAATTTGTCATGGCCACCGGCCACATCGACTGGTTCATGACGATCTTCGGAATCGTCATTCTGCTCTGCTTTGTTTTCACGGTGGTGGTCTCCACCCAGGGCAGCATCCCCGAGGACATGCGTGAGATCTTCATCGAGAGTCGCGCAGCGGTACGCGATATTGTACTAGCCATTGCCGCCTACTATTGGGGTAGCTCGGCCAGCTCGCGGGTCAAGGAGATGAAGAAGGGATTGTCCTAAGGTTTGAACTGCAGACAATTAGAGGCTCAGAAAACCACTGGGATAACACTGGACACCTGGTAACCGGACTCGTCACAGCAAGAAAATCAACACATTTCTTCTCGACTTCACTACCCATCCGTGCCCCTCCGTGGAATCCGTGGCAAAGAATCACCGGATCAAAATTCTTGTCCCGGGCCTCGCCCCGTGGTACTTTTGCACTGAAAAGCGCCCAACCCTATTCTAACCGATGATCAACTTCACCCCAGGCCCATCCGAACTCTACTTCACGGTCTCTGATCATATGAAAAGGGCCTTTCGCGATGGGGTTCCCTCCATTTCCCACCGATGTAAATCCTTTGAATCGATATTCACAGAAGTCAATGAGGGCCTCCGTGATTTACTCGGTATTCCAGCCGGGTTTCAACTTGCGTTCACCAGCTCGGCGACAGAAGTATGGGAGCGAAGCATTCAAAATCTAGCCGGACATACTTCCTTTCACTTGGTAAATGGAGCGTTCTCCAAAAAGTATTTTGAAGTCAGTCGGCAACTTGGAATACAGGCAACTGTCACGGAGGCTGCCGCAGGCACTGGCTTCCAGGCCGTGACCATACCGCCCGGTCAGGAGTTAATTGCCCTCACGCACAACGAAACCAGCACCGGCGTTTCACTCACGCTTCCCTTCATGAAGTCAATCCGTGCGCAAAGCCCGGACAGTTTGATCATTGTTGACGCGGTAAGCTCGCTCCCCTACCCGGATTTTGATTACACAGCGTTTGACTCTGTTTTCTTCTCCGTACAGAAGGGATTTGGATTGCCGGCGGGCCTCGGCGTTTGGATATACAACGATCGGTGCCTTGCACAGGCTGAACGTCTTCAGGCGCAGGGTAAGTCCATCGGCACCTATCACAACCTCCCAACACTCAGCACCTTTGCCAAAAAGAACCAGACACCGGAGACACCCAATGTCTTGAGCATCTACCTGCTGGGCAAGGTCATCGCTGATTTCCTTCGACGAGGAATCACAACGATTCGCAGGGAAACGGACTACAAAGCAGCAGTGCTCTATCAAGCCCTCGAGCGTCGTAAAGATATCAGCGCATTTGTCAAGGATCAGGATAGCCGGTCAAAGACAGTAATTACTGTTTCATGTCCGGATCGAATCCAGGAACTCACTTCCTACCTTATTTCAAAAGGATTCTACCCCGGCGACGGGTATGGTGCGTTCAAATCCACCCAGCTGCGCTTTGCAAATTTCCCCGCTCATTCCAAAGAGCAATATGAGGCGCTGGCCGATGCACTTGAGCAATTTGTGTAACGCAGGTGTTAACCCGTCAATCCTCGCAGATTAAACCATTCCTCCTTATTATTGTCTAAAAGATAGTTAGACCAGACCCCTTGGAGGACCACGAACTGTTAGCCAAAATCCGAAACCCGGAAACGCGAAGCTATGGGTTCAATATGCTGGTACGAACCTACCAGCAACGGGTCTATTGGCTCGCACGGAAAATGGTCATTGACCACGACGACGCCGATGACGTAACCCAGGAAGTCTTCATCAAAGTGCATAAGGCCATCGACAGTTTTCGCGAAGACGCTCAACTCTACACCTGGCTCTACCGGATTGCCACCAACGAATGCCTGACGTTCATTAAAAAGAAACGCCGAAGGTTCTTCCTACCCATCGGAGACGTGGAAGGGGAACTAGCTGAAAAAATCGAGTCATCTCCATCGCTAGCCGGGGATGAAATCCAGAAAAAACTGCAGAAAGCGCTGCTTACCCTACCGGACAAGCAGCGGCTTGTCTTCAACTTGAAATACTATGAAGAAATGCCCTACGAACAAATGTCCGAAGTGACGGGAACTTCGGAGGGGGCACTGAAAGCCAGCTACCACCACGCGGTGAAGAAAATCGAGGAATTTTTAAAGAATGATTAAACTTTTGTCAACTTAACTAGTCAAAGAAAAGGCATGAAAAAACTGGAAGACATACCGAAAAAGACGCTTTTTGAGGTCCCTGATGGGTACTTCGATCGGCTCCCCGGTGTCATTCAAGCCCGGGTGACAGAAAAGCAGCCGGAATTGGCATGGGGAAGTTTTGCCCTCAAATTCGCCCTCCCCGCAGTGGCCCTGGTTGCCGTAGCTGTGTTCTTTTGGAACGGCCCTGCCGCTCTGTCCTCAGAGGAACTGCTCGCTGGCATCGATTCAGAGCAGCTGGTCGCCTACCTCGGAGAGAGTGAATTGAATTCAGATGACCTCCTTGAATTCGTTCCGTTGGATCAGGAGGAAGCGAGTGCGTTAGAAGACAATGCCCTCAATGAAATCGAATTGACGGATTTGGATTTGGATGAATTGGAACAGGAATTTGATACGACCAACGAGGTGAAAAGAAAATGAAAAACATATATATACTCTTACTCGCAGCGATACTACTGGGAAGCTCCCGGGGTGCTCAGGCTCAGGATGATCTTCCGTTACCTCCCCAGCAGACCCTTGACCCAAAGGTGAGGGAGAAAGTGGAGGCAGCCCGGATTGCGCTCATCTCCAACCGGCTCGGGTTAACCCCCGACCAGGCGGAAAAATTCTGGCCCGTTTACCGTGAGTTCTCGATGAAACGTGGAGAGATGCGGTCGGAATTTCAACATGCACAACGGAATCTTGATCCCAACAATCCAGATCCCGCCAAGCAGCAAGAACTGATCAACCTTGGCCTTAACATCAGGCAACGAGAGGTTGACCTGGAGAGAGATTATTCCGGCCGTATTCTGCGGGTCATCTCGGCCCAGCAAATGATCAGTCTCCGCAAAGCCGAGCAGGATTTCCGGCAGCTAATCCTCAATCAATTGCAACAGCGTCGGGCGCTCCAGCAGCGAAAAGAAACATTCCGCGAGAATCAGCGGCTGAGGCGAAACAGAAACTAGATCGCGCTTGACACGACAACTAACGGTTGTTCTCATTTTCCTTTCAGCGTACCCTGCTTTTCCCCAAACGCAGGCCGCTGATTCGCTATTATCAGGCAGCGCACTCTCCCTCGACTCACTGACCACACTCTTCACGGCTGAAGATTCCCTCCAGATCTTTGACCTGCTCGATAGCCTGCTCAAAACGGATCCAGGGTTGTTTGCTAGAAAAGACCGCTCCCAGCTGGCCATACGGCTTGGCTACAACAGCAACATCACCGCCGACAACCGGACGTTTAACGTGGAGCAATTCGGTCTGGCCCCCGGCGTATCCTATTACCATAAGTCAGGCGCCTACGCAGACGTGTCAACCTACTGGAGCAATGAATATAACCCCAGCTTCTACCTGACCGTGGCATCAATTGGTTACTTGCACACGTTCACGAAACATTATTCAATTCTGAGTGAGTACAGCCACTATTTCTACAATCAACCATCAGACAGTACCGTATCGGTTCCATACACGAATAATTTTGGGATCTCCAACTACTTTGAATTCAAGCCTGTAGTCATGCGCCTGGACTATTACTTCTATTTTGGCGATCGAACAGCACACCGGGTGATGCCCAGCCTGGGACTAAACCTAATGAAGCGAAATTGGTTGGGCTTTGACCGGATCATGTTCTTTCCGTCGATCGCCGTGCTGTTTGGGTCAGAACTCGTAACCGAATATGCCCTCTATCCAAATCCCTATCTCCGTGTCTTGTATAACCGCACCCACGTTCGGAAAGTCCCTTTGTACTATGAGATAAACCACACCGAGTTCGGTGTCATGAACTACGGATTTTCAATGCCAATCACTTTTACGGAAAAAAACTGGACCTTCCTCCTGAGCTATACCTACAACATTCCAAAATCTCTTCCCGGTGAAACCCTCACCCTTGAGAATTCCGGTTACTTGTCCTTTTCCATAACCCGGTATTTCAATTTTTAGCCTGGCGGCTTTCGCCTCTCGCTACTCAAATTGTCCAACAGTCAGCATGCTACCAATTACAACTGGCAACCCCTATACAGGTAATCACGCCTGTTCCTGATTTTTTGGGTGGCCCTGGCGCACTAAACGGATTATAGTTTGGATACCCGGTGACGATATCCACGAATGTTGTACTCCGATCAATCGGTGGATTATCATGAAACGCTCCTCCCTCAACGAAAATCCTGGATGTTACTTGCTTGGAAATAAAATGGGAACCATAAACATCACAATCGCGCAAGGTGATCTGCCCATTGTTATCAGCCTCAATGGATTGGTTCCAGACGTCACTGTTGTTTATCGTCAACGCACTGTTTTGCCCATAGCATGCCAATACGGCTAATTGAAGCAAACTATTGTTAACCGTCACCATTCCATCGCCAACAATACCAATCTCATTAATGGTCGAGTTATTGATCGTCAGTGATGCAGATGTAATTGAATAAATCTGCCAGGCAATTGGCCCAAGATGGACGTTGTTCAGCGTAAGTCTCCCTGGAATAATTACACCATCCTGAAGTCCAACATGAAGATTGTCAATTGTCTCATTGTTGTCAGAAACGAAATATCCCACGGTT
>JANNAZ010000162.1:0-12189 GCA_031384895.1 Cyclobacteriaceae bacterium
CAAAATAGATATTTTCCAATTCATCGCCGGGTCCAACCCGAGGGAGCGAGATGCGAACATGAGGGAACTCACGCCGCACCCGGTCGATGATCATCCAGGTATCCGGCTCCTTGTTATGTTCGATCGGTAAATAAGTATGAAGCACCTTAATAAAGGAAAGATCAATGGAAGAAAAGAAAATGGAATAGAGCTTCAGGTTAAGGGCGGCGCAATCCCCTTCGCTCAGCCCCTTTCTTTTTTCAAGATGCAACTTTCGCAGTTCCTTCTTGGTCATGATAACTCAGCACATTGAATTGGAAATCGAATGGATCGAAATGGGTCAGGAGCGTCTGGATAAATGATGGATCGTGTTGATAGAAATTCAGAAAATTGTCGGTCCGCTCCTGTAGACTGCCGTTGGGGAATAATGCATCCTTGACGGCTTCAATCTGACGCAGACTGTCGGACTGCAACCGTTTTTCAGCACGAACCATTTTTTGTTCGATGGCTTGTACCATCTTCTTCATCTTCTCAGCCTGCGCCGCTGCCATCGGCGAAAGCGTAGCATCGATGCGGGCGCAGCGCGCCTGAACTTCCGCTAGCAGGGCCTCAAGCGTCTTTAGCGTTTGATCGAGAGACAGGTCGTGCTGCGAATGCTGGGTGATCCATCGTTTATATAGCTCGTTTTTTGGCTCGAAGAAAGCGTCAAGATGCAACTTGGTCTTTGCCATTTTACGAGCCGTAGGTTGATCAACCACCAGCGCAAAATTCCTGGGCAACAGGATCGGGTAGGGCACCTTGCTGTGCTCAAATACTCTTTTTAACTCTAGCCAATACACCAGCTCAGCCGGCCCGCCCACGTAGGCCAGGTTGGGTAATATCATTTCCTGGTAGACTGGTCGAAGAATAACATTCGGGCTGAAGACTTCTGGGGTATCACTTATTTTCTTTACGAGCTCCTCTTTTGAAAACTGAAGCGAGGTGTCAACGACCTTGAAAATGTCCCCATGCTGCTCAAGTCGGCTTCGGATATTTTTCTCGAGATAGAAAAGATTGATTTCACGCGGGTTCACCTGAGGATGAAACCCAAGCGCTTCGAGCTGTTGGTTTGTTTCGGAAACAAGTTTGAACGGGGTGTGCTGAAATAAGTCGTCGGTGATGACTGGCCTGAATAATGTTTTCAATTCACGGTCGTCGGCATCAATGACTACAAGGCCATCCGATCCAAACAACGCATTGACATATAGCCGCACGGCTTCGCTTAGCGTACTTCCTTTTGTGTAGGCCTCCCGAAAGATCCCGATCTCTCCGGGAAGTTGCTCAAGGACTTGATTAAAGTCTTTGGTGTGAAAACGTCCAACCGCTCCTTGCTGTACCGTTTCCCACGTATATTTCTTTCCGTAGACGTGGAATGATTTGATCTCTTCGTAGTCATGATCTTCTGAGGCCATCCAATACACGGGAACAAAATTGGATTTTGGATACTTCTTCTTGAGCAGCTGACAAGTCTTGATCACCGTTGCGATCTTGTAGATAAAGTACAGCGGACCGGTAAACGCTGAAAGTTGATGTCCTGTAGTTACGGTAAATGTATTTTCTGTCCCGAGCGACTTGATATTTCCTTCTACGACTGGTGTGGTGATGATAGTCTTGTATTGACGCTGGAGGACCTGAACAAGAACTTTTCGGCTGGCGGAGGAAAAGGATTTTGATTTTTCCTGTATCTGTTCTTTAAAATGTGCGACCGTTGGGAAATTTCCGGAAAAGGGCTCAAGGGAAGCGTGCTGTTCAATGTACTTCAGAAAAAACTCAGAAAACGCGCGTGTGCTCCGAAAAGGAATCTTCTGAAGATGCATGGTCAACAACGCGTTTGGGTGAAAAGCATAGACCGAATAACGGTAATTTTCCGATAAGGTTAACGAAAATTATACGGGTTGTGGAACGACGTTACCGCTCAGATCAAATTCGCTCGCCGACGTTATTTTGACATATGAGAAATCCCCCTGCCTGACATATTCACTAGCAGAAATAATTACTTCGTTGTCAACTTCTGGAGAATCAAACTCCGTGCGCCCGATAAATTGACCGCCTTCCTTCCGGTCAATTAATACCTTGAAAATCTTGCCTATTTTTTCCTGATTAAGTTCCAGGCTGATACCCTGTTGGAGTCCCATGATGGCCTCCAGGCGACTTGCTTTGACTTCAGCAGGAACATCGTCGGTCATGGAGTAGGCATGCGTGTTCTCCTCATGAGAGTAAGTAAAGACTCCTAGCCGGTCAAAGCGGGAACGCTCTACGAAACCCATCATTTCTTCAAAGTCCGCTTCTGTTTCTCCTGGATGTCCGGCGATTAGGGTCGTGCGTAGGGCGATGCCAGGAACTTTTTCGCGAATGGTCTGGATAAGTTCTTCCGTTTTTTCCCGCGTCGTACCTCTGCGCATGAGTTTGAGCATCCGGCTCGAGCCATGCTGCAGTGGGATGTCAAGGTACTTGCAAATCGTCGGCTCTTCCGCCATCACTTCGAGCGCATCGAGCGGGAATCCCGTTGGGAAGGCGTAATGCAACCGTATCCAGCCAATGCCTTCTACTTTCGCAAGTTGCCGCAAGAGCTCGGCCAGGTTGCGTTTCTTGTAGAGATCAAGGCCATAGTAGGTAGAGTCCTGCGCGATCAACAACAATTCGCGCGTACCCTTGCGAGCGAGGTTTCTGGCTTCTAATACCAACTCTTCGATGGGTCGGGATATGTGATTGCCGCGCATCAGGGGGATAGCGCAAAAGGAACACGGCCGATCGCATCCCTCCGATATTTTCAAGTACGCGTAGTGCCCGGGGTTGGTGAGAATCCGTTCCCCCACGAGTTCCTGCTTATAGTTGGCATTGAATTGCTTGAGAAGACGCGACAGGTCCCGTGTGCCAAACCAAGCATCGACCAATGGAATTTCCTTTTGTAAATCTTCCTTGTAACGTTCCGACAGGCACCCGGTCACATATACTTTCTCCACTAAACCCTCTTCCTTGGCGTCGACATAACGCAGGATGGTATCAATGGACTCTTGCTTGGCATTGTCAATGAATCCGCACGTGTTGATCACGACTACGCGGTTGTCATCAGAAGACGATTCGTGTACGGCATCAATGCCGTTTCCCCGGAGCTGGGTAAGCAGCACCTCGGAGTCCACCTGGTTCTTGGAACAGCCCAAAGTGACAATGTTTACTTTCGTTTTCTTATTACCTCGTGCCCGCACGGTTTTCTGATTAGGGATGCAAAAATAAGCACTTTGGGTTGCGAACGTTTATATTTGAAAATAAATTCAATTTGTGCGCTTTCTCCCCTTGGGTATCCTTCTTCTTCTCTTTGCTTCCTGCCTGGATGAGCCAGATTGCATTTCCACAGCGTCTAACAAGGTGCAGATAGCGCTTAAGCGGTTAGATTTCGACAGTGCGCGTACTGTGATATTTGATAGCATTCAGGTGTACAGCACAGATTCTGTTTTCTATAAAAGCGACACCGTTACCGTTCTGAGTCTTCCCATTAATCCGGGAATCACGGAAACGACCTTCTTATTTTTCTATGAATTGAAAATGGATTCCCTCGTGCTTTCGTACACCCGGGAGACCAAGATAGTCAGCCCGAAGTGCGGAGCATTTAACTATTTTCAAGAGCTCGGCGTGGTCTCAACGTCTTTTTCTCAAGTTACTGTAGCGAATACTCAACTCTCAACCGGTGGCTCCACAAATCTTACGATTAAGCTTTAGCCTCCTCCTCTGCTTGAGGATGTCCTTTGCGATGGCTCAGGAACCAGAGTTGGACGAAGAAGATACAATTGTGGTCAGTGTCAAAATGCCGGACAGTCTTCGGCAGAAAGTTTACTTTCGCTCGATCCGAATCGGTACAGATGTACTCGCCCTCGCCTTGAGTGGATCAAACCGCTTTGATGGGTGGGAAGTGAATGGTGATGCGGATTTTGGTCGATTCTATCTGGCTGCGGATTACGGCTCTTGGAGTAAAGACGAGATACTCGTAACAGGAGGAGGCTATCACAACAAGGGAACCTATTGGCGGGCTGGACTCGACATCAACTTGCTTAAGAAGGACCCTGACCGCAACATGTTTTTCTTTGGCTTTCGGTATGCGCGGTCTTCGTTTATGGAAACGCTCAACATCGCTTCAACGGATCCCTATTTCGCACCCCTTCAATATCAACTGAAAAACCCTGAAGGAAGCGCTGTATGGGCTGAGTTGGTAACGGGTCTCCGCGTAAAAATATGGAAGGAATTCTGGATGGGATTCACCTCACGGATGAAATTTGCTGTCTCAGTAAAAGGAGATGAAGCCTTTGGTACATACGACGTTCCGGGATACGGAGTCCTCGGTAAGGGGCTTACTTGGGGGTTTAACTATCAGGTCTTTTGGCGAATTCCTTTTGAGAAAAAGAAAAAGCCGGTTGTTTTACCGGTGCACTAACTGCGGCTAACTTTTTTTGAAGAGGGAATCGACAAACTCCGTTTTGCTAAAGACCTGAAGATCTTCTACCCGTTCCCCAACTCCGATGTACTTAACCGGGATATTGAATTCGTCGGAGATACCGATAACCACACCTCCTTTGGCGGTCCCGTCAAGTTTTGTGATGGCCAGTGCGGTAACCTGAGTAGCCTTGGTGAACTCCCGTGCCTGAATCAGTGCATTCTGACCCGTACTGCCATCTAATACCAGCAATACTTCATGCGGCGCATCCGGCAGCACCTTCTGCATCACGCGTCGGATTTTTGACAACTCGGCCATCAAATTCACTTTGGTATGAAGACGGCCTGCAGTATCCACTATGATAATATCAGCACCAGAACGGATGCCCTCCTCCACAGTCTCAAAAGCAACCGCTGAGGGATCAGTGTTCATGCCTTTGGCAACGACAGGAACACCAACCCGTTGTCCCCAAAGTTTGAGCTGATCTACGGCTGCGGCGCGGAATGTATCGGCGGCTCCAAGCACGACGTGCTTCCCTTTTTTCTTGAACTGGGATGCCAGTTTGCCGATAGTTGTTGTTTTTCCAACGCCATTGACTCCGACGACAAGAATAACAAATGGTTTGATCCCTGCAGGAGTTTCAAAATCAGCCAGATCTTCCGTCCTGTTTTCTGTCAAAAGGCGAGCGACTTCCTCCTTCAGCAGAATATCAAGTTCTTGAGCCCCAACATACTTGTCCTGTGCCGCCCGCTCCTCGATTCGTTTGATAATTTTTATGGTCGTTTCGATGCCTACATCTGAACTGACCAGCGCTTCCTCTAGACTGTCTAAGACTTCGGCATCAACAGTAGACTTGCCGACGAGGGCCTTGGTGATCTTTCCAAGGAAGCTGGCGCTTGACTTGGCAAGGCCTTTATCAAGCGAGTCTTTCTTTTCTTTTGAAAACAGACCACCAAATAACGACATCGGTTTTTGCTTAGCGGTAGGATGAGGATGTAACAAAAAAGTCCCTCCCAATAGCTATCGGGATCGGGACTTTAATCAATTCTTTAGAATCCGATTAGCCCTTCTTGGCTAATACGTCTTTCACCAATTCCATGGGGACGATTTCCTCGCGGAATGAATACGCACCGGTCTTTTCTGACTTCACTGCGCGGATCACTTTTGCAAAGTTTTTTCCGTCAGCCTTCTTGAGTGATGCAACAACTTTCTTTGCCATGATTACTTAATTTCTTTGTGGAGAGTGTACTTCTTCAACACCGGGTTGTATTTCTTCAACTCGATGCGCTCCGTCGTGTTCTTGCGGTTCTTGGTGGTGATGTGACGGCTGGTGCCCGCCATACCGGTCGCCTTGTGCTCAGTGCACTCTAAAATCACCTGGATGCGATTGCCTTTCTTTGCCATGTCTTTGTCTGTTTATGCAAGCATTTTCTTCGCACGGGCTTCTTTCAGCACGGCAGAGATGCCTTTGGAATTGATCGTCTTAATTGCAGTTGTAGATACTTTTAAGGTTATCCACTTGCCCTCTTCCGGAATGTAAAAGCGCTTGGTCTGCAGGTTCGGGTAGAACCGGCGCTTGGTCTTGTTGTTAGCGTGAGAAACCTTGTTTCCCGAATGCGGACGCTTTCCTGTTAATTCACAAACCCTTGCCATAACTCGTTGATTTTTAAGCTTTTCCTGAAAAGGACTGCAAATATCGGGAAAAGACCCCTAATTATCCAAGACGGATTTGAAATATCCAGCAGACACTGCCTGGCAGGTCATATCAACGTACAACAAACCGCATACTGGACGCTTTGGATCCAGCTGTAAATCGCGCCACGTAAAGCCCTGAAGCTATTCCTTGAAGGGGGAAGTTGGTAAGCTGGTTTCCAGGAATGGTCTGGGATAGCCCAACCCGTACACCCAGGGCCGTATAGATCTCCAAAATCACGCTTCGATCTGCCAAAATCGTCAATGCCCCGCCGGAAGCAACTGGATTGGGTGAAAGCGAGATTTTTGGTGTGTCCGACAATGGCTGGCTGTTGTCATGCCTAAGTAAATGCAATCCCCCCTGACGGTTTCCGAGTACAAGGGAGGGCCGGTTTACGCCCAGAACATTGGCAACCACTGGCCGGATGCTCCCACCAAAGTCCCTGGCAACGTACTGGTTTGAGTAACCGTCATAAATAAGTTGTTTCTCCTCTACCGGGTTTGCGTCTGCTGAGCGGAAGTCGCTGAAGACAGACAGGGAGCCTTCGTAGTCCCCGGCGACAAGGTCCTCTCGCCCGTCACCATCCAGGTCCCCTACGGCCACGGAAATGTACTGCCGGGATGGGCTGGCGGCCAGTCCCAAGTAAGCGTCATTGGCGAGTGAAAATGTATTTCCCAACCCGGTATTACGGAAATAAGTTAGCGACCCTGTAGATGTACCAACTAACACGTCGAGATGCCCATCGCGATCGACATCTACCAATGTGGCATTTGCGTTCAACCCGATGGAGAGGTCCAAGCGCTCAAGCGGCTGGCCTGCAAAGGAGGGGGCAGAGCCGCTCTTGGAGAGCATATAGTAAAGACTCGTCAAGCCCCCGCCTGTCGCCGTGAAGGCTAAATCAATTCCGCCGTTCATGTCAATATCGATCAGCTGAGGCCGGATATTGTACAGTGAGGTGAAAGAAAGGTTTGCAAAGTCATCGGTGATCCACTTGAAATGTGGGGCGATTGGCGTTCCAATATTCTGATAATAGGTAAGTGATCCCCGTGCGCTTAGCACATCAATGTAGGTGCCAAGAAGCATGTCCAGATCACCATCCAGGTCAAGGTCGGCGAACGCAGGAGCAGAGAGGTCACCGACCTCAATCATTTCATCTTGTAGGAAATTATTCTTCGTGAGTGTAAAAACAGGAGCCAGGTTGGAGCCCGTGTTCTTATACAGCCAGAGTGAGGATTCAAAATCATTGAAAATTTCCTCCCGGGAGTTGAGGTTTGGTGTTATGATCAAATCGGATATACCATCCTGGTCTACATCCTCCAGGTAGGGTGCAGGGTAGCTCAAGATTGAAATCGGATCGTCGATTGGAAAAAGTGAAACGTTCCCCAGGACAGGCACGTTCGTCGTCCCCAGGTTTTCCATTTGGTAAAGAGATGAACAAGATTCCTCCGTAAACACAAGGTCTTTATCACCGTCGCCGTCCGTGTCCATACTGAGCAGTGCCTTGCCGCCGGTATGATTGGTTCGGCCTCCAATGTCTGCGCAGGTCTGACTTCCGAAAGCAATCTTGCCACAACTACATTCCAGGAAGCCACCCCATTTTGATGTTTGGCGCTCCAGGTCGAGCGAGTCGCATGTGCCGTATCGCTCCATGCTGAAATTTTTGTGATACTCGGCCGTGCTCGGGCTGACGAACCTCATGTTGAGCACATCCAGATCACCATCGCCGTCCATGTCGGTAAAATCAGGGAGATCGTTTGAGCCGGGAAGGAGATTGATTTTCGTAGAGAAGCCCTTCGTTAACAGTACTTCGCTTTGAAGGCCAGTACCTGAGTTGAAAAAGGAGAGTTTCTTCCATCCGAATGGTTTCCCGGTTACCGCAATCTGCTGGTATACAAGAATTCCGATCTGACCAAAGGTGAAGAGATCTTTTTTTCCGTCACAGTTGTAATCACGAAGCGAGACAAATGTGCTGAGTTAAGTACTTCATATTCGGGTGCGTATCGGTAAGAAGTGGTTGCCCAAACGAAAGTGGAGATCCGGGTGGTCGTTTTATCGAAAATGACCAAATCGGCAATTCCATCCGCGTTAAGGTCCATCGAGTTGATCTGCGCGCTATTCAAACCCCCTGCCCAGGCATTTTTCAGATCAACTCCATTTATCTCCACAGGGACTGACTGATCCACGATATAGGTGAACTGGGCCAGAAGGGGCATGGGGAGGAGCCAAACGAAAAATAGCAGACGCACGCCAAATAATTTATACTCCATTAACGCTGGAAAATTTCTGACTGCTATCTTTCCTGACTGAATGATTCATGGAGATCGAAGAATTGTATCAAAAGTATTTAGAAACGGGTAAAGTTTCTACCGATACCCGCCAGATCACGTCCGGCTCGGTATTCTTTGCGTTGAAAGGCCCTTCATTCAATGCCAACGAGTTTGTTGAGGAGGCACTTGCCAAGGGGGCTAGTTATGGAGTTGTCGACGACCCCCGGTATTCCGGAAGCCCTCGGTGCCTCTTGGTTGAGGATTGCCTCACCGCCTTGCAAGCCCTTGCACGGCATCATCGAGATCAGCTGAGCATTCCGATTATCGGGTTGACCGGATCCAACGGCAAGACAACCAGCAAGGAGCTAGTGAACGCTGTGCTTTCGAAGAAATTCAAAACGTACGCAACGAAAGGTAATTTGAACAATCACATCGGCGTTCCGCTCACGGTATTGTCGATCGACAGATCGCATGAAATGGCAATCGTGGAGATGGGTGCAAATCACGTGGGAGAGATTGCCGCCTTGAGTTCAATTTGTAATCCGACGCATGGATTCATTACGAATATCGGGAAAGCCCACATCGGAACGTTCGGCGGGTTTGAAAACATCATTCGTGGTAAGTCAGAATTATACCATCACTTGATTCAAAACGGCGGAACCATATTTATCAATTCCCAAAACCCGATCCTGGCCAGCATGGCCAAACGATTCAAGCAACCGCTGTTCTATCCGGCAAAAGGAGATTACTATCATTGCACACTCGTGGACGACGGTCACTACCTTGCCTTGGACGCGGAGAATGGAGAGCGGATAAAAACGCAGATCACGGGTTCATACAATTTTGAAAATACCGCTGTTGCGCTGACGATTGGAAAATATTTTGGAGTTGACTCAAAACAAGCCAATGCAGCCGTAGCGGAATATGTTCCAGGCAACATGAGGTCGCAAGTGATTCAGAAAGGGACTAACACAATCATTCTCGATGCTTATAATGCTAACCCAAGTTCGATGGAAGCGGCCATTGACAATCTTTCGCGAGTGCAGTCAAGGCGGAAGGTGGCAATTCTGGGCGATATGTATGAGTTGGAAGCAGAGGCTGAAGCTGAGCATAGATATATCGGAACGCTGCTGCGAGAGAAGGGGATTGCTGAGGCCTTCCTGTGTGGGCCGCTCATGAAATCGGCGGAGGCAACTTTCAGCGAAGGGAAATTTTTTGAAACAAAAGCAACACTGATGGAAGCCCTGCGGAAAAATCCACTGCGCGATGCTACCATTCTCGTGAAGGGATCACGAGGTATGAAGATGGAAGAAGTAGTCGAGGCACTTTAGAAAAACTTAGTTATTCTGGATATGGACTTTGCACAAATTCTAAAGTTCCTGTCAGTGCTTGCCAGGAACAACAACCGGGACTGGTTTGAAAAACACAAGGACCAATACTTACAAGCCAAGGAAAATTTTGAGGCGTTTGTTGCGGCATATCTTGGCGAGCTGATCAACTTCAATCCCGACCTGGCTGGGTTGAATCCGAAGAAGCTGCCCTTCCGAATTTATCGGGATGTTCGGTTTAGCAAGGACAAAAGTCCGTACAAGATAAATATGGGAGCGGGCTTTTCGCCCAATGGCAAACTGATGCAGGAGCCAGGTTACTATCTGCACATTGAGCCCGGGAAGAGCTTTGTAGCGGGTGGCATGTATATGCCTGATCCTTCCAATCTTTCCAAAATCCGTCAGGAGATTGACTACAATGGCGACAAGCTCGAAAAAGTATTTAAGGACAAGGCCTTCAAAAAGTGGTTCAACGGGTTTGCCGACTTTGACAAGATGAAGACGGCGCCGAAGGGTTATCCGAAAGATCATCCGCGCCTCGACTGGCTGCAGCACCGCACGTTCATCGCCTCACACAAGTTTACCGACGCGGAGGTCAAAGACAAGAAGTTTCTGAAGAACCTGTTGGAGGCGAGTAAGGCGATGAAGCCGTTTAATGAGTTTTTGAGAGAGGCGATGGGGTAGCACCCCCCCTTTAGGGGCAAAGGGCGGGGGAACAAGTGTGTAAAGGAAAGAAGTCTACCTGGGTTTTACGATGGTGTATTCCACAACCTTCGTGTAAGTCGAATCCCTGAGTTTGATGGCTACAAGGAATTTCTTCCTGACGGTACCTGTCTGGTCAAATTGATTTGCGGTCGCTGTAAATGATACGCTTCCCTTCAGTACACCAGAAGGATCGGGTTCCATGGAGATTGGCTTTCCATCCACAGACATTTCGAACTTCTGCCCTTCGGGAGACATGGCCAGGAAGACATCGGCCTCGTACGTTGCGCCGGATGAGACGGTGGAGGAGCGGGGGACGACCACCGGCGTGAACTTCCCGGCTGCGGATCCAAAATTCAAATAGGGCCCTGCATTCAGTCTGGATGCAACGAGCGCGCGGATATTGCTACGCAATTCCTGCATTTGTTTTCGGTTCGCCTCAAGGCTGTCCTCCAGGCTTTGTGTTGGCCACCAAGGCTTGTCGCCAGTGAAGGGGATCAGGTAGGCCTTCGATGTTTCCATCGGGGTACCCTCGGCGCCATGGTTTATCGAATCGATACCTGAGGCCAGAACAAACACCAGGAAGCCATTGAAAAGACCGGTGACGGCCAGCGTGATACTCATGGTTCTGTTCCTCAGGGCCAACACAACGATCGATCCCGCGACAGCTGCCACCATTCCCACCCATTTGATATACTCCGGTGATAAACTAGTCACGCTCGATGAGAACGTTGAGAAGATCCACACGGCGAGTGCCGTAGCACCCAGGGAGATGAGGGTTCTTTTGTCCAGCCATTGTGTATGTACCGCTTTCACTGTTACTGGATTCACCGCGTAGGATTTCATCCTCTCCTTTTCCCGTGAGAACTGTATTGCTTTGTGAACGAGCGATTCCGCGTCGAATTTTTGCTTGAATTCGGCGTCGCCTGAGAGTCGTTTATGAAAACGCGCGTGTTCTTCCGGCGTCAGTTCATTTCTGAAGTATTTCTCTATAAATTCCAGGTCATCCATTTCACATTTCTTTTGATTTCAGAAGTTGTTCGGCTGCCACTCGGACCCGTGAAAGGCAATCACCTTTCTTCTTCTTGGCCGTGTTCGCATTCTTGTATTTATGTTTTTCGGCAATCTGTTCGTAGTCTAACTGGTTCAGGTACCAGTCGATCATGATTTCATTACACGGGGGCCCCAAGTCGTGCAGCAATTCCAGCGCTAGCATCTCCAGGTGATCGATATCCGGTCCATCCGATTCCGGGATGGATTCCACCCCATCCAATGGCACCGTTTTTCCGGTCTTCCGGATTTTGTAGAGCAGAAGATTGTAGGCCACGCTGTGCAAATAGGTAGAAAGCTTTGCGGTAAGCACGGTCAACGCTCCGGACTTGATTTTGGTACATACGATCACCATCACATCCTGGTAGTGGTCCTCGAACCCGATTTCCCCTGAGCTGTCATATTTGTAGACCACGCCTTTCACGATGTCCTGGTAGCTTTCATAGAATGCCTTTTGCACGGCGGGATTGTCGTTTCGGATGCCCTCTAAATATTCCTCGTCTGACATGGTTAATAACAAGTTAGGAGAAATGTCACCGGGTTTCCTACACGACGGTAACAACCCCCTTTTTGCGCTATCAACCTATAAAAAAGAATGAAGACCATCAAAACTGGGAATTACGGGAATCCGGGGCATCCACTTTTCAACCTGCTTTCGCTAGTGTTCGTCCAGGCCTTGGCCGTAGTCTCTGTGGTCGTAGGTGG
>JANNAZ010000187.1:0-3356 GCA_031384895.1 Cyclobacteriaceae bacterium
ATTTCTTATTACCAATTCATGGCAAAGGCAGTTCGGACTGGGCATATGCATGGATTCCGATCGTTGGTCCATTGGCAGGCGGACTGATCGCGGTTTATGTATTCGGGCTTTTCTCTTGATTTGAGGGGCGACAAATTCAAAAACTTATGAGTACTGAGAAATACATCATTGCGCTGGATCAGGGTACAACAAGTTCGCGTGCAGTATTAGTCAGTCGGGATGGCCAGATTCGGGGGATTGCTCAGAAGGAATTTACTCAGATTTTTCCACAACCGGGATGGGTAGAGCATGACCCCATGGAGATTTGGAAAACGCAGCTTGAGGTTCTGCATGAAGTGATTTCGGAAAACAAGATTTCACCTTCTTCGATCGCTGCAATCGGAATTACGAACCAGCGCGAGACAACCGTGATTTGGGACCGTAAGACGGGTGAGCCAATCTACAGCGCTATCGTGTGGCAGGATAAGCGGACCGCCTCAATCTGTGATGGACTGAAAGCAAAGGGGTTGACGGACTATGTCAGGAAATCGACCGGCCTTGTGATCGACTCTTATTTCTCTGCAACTAAGATCAGGTGGATTCTTGATCACGTTGCGGGAGCGGCAGAGCGGGCAGCGCGTGGCGAGTTGGCTTTCGGTACTATGGACACCTGGTTGATCTGGAATCTGACGAAGGGCAAATCACACGTGACGGATTATTCAAACGCTTCACGTACGATGTTGTATAACATTCGCGACTTGAAGTGGGATGAGAAATTATTAAATGAGTTGGCTATTCCTTCTGCATTGCTTCCTGCTGTTTCCCCTTCTGCCAGCGAATTTGGAACTTGGTTATGGGATGGCGTTGAAATTCCGATTGCTGGGGTAGCTGGCGATCAGCAAGCTGCCTTATTTGGACAGGCGTGCTTCGAGCCGGGCATGGCAAAGAATACCTATGGTACAGGTTGCTTTATGCTTATGAATACAGGGGCGAATCTTCAATATTCTACTAACGGGTTAATTACGACGATCGCTTGGGGCCTGGAAGGAAAGGTTGAGTACGCCCTGGAAGGAAGCGTTTTCATCGCTGGCGCAGCAGTTCAATGGTTACGAGACAGCCTCCACATGATTGATCAATCCAAAGACTCAGAATATTTTGCGACCAAGGCACTGGGTTCAAACGATGTCTATGTTGTTCCTGCGTTCGCCGGATTAGGTGCTCCGTACTGGGACATGTATGCCAGAGGAGCCATTTTTGGATTAACACGGGATACAGGGAAGGACCATATTATTAAAGCCACGCTGGAGTCAATGGCCTATCAAACAAAAGATATTTTGAAGGCCATGGAAGCGGATTCGGGAATCACGCTGGCCAGCCTAAAAGTTGATGGCGGTGCCTGCGCTAATTCTGTACTGATGCAGTTTCAGGCAGATATCCTTGGCTCCGAGGTCGAACGTCCGGAGGTGATTGAGTCAACGGCCATGGGTGCGGCCTACCTGGCAGGAATTCAAATTGGCTGGTGGAAGAAGAAGGACATTGTTCAAAACAGGAGAATCCAAAAAAGATTCCTTCCTCAGATGAACGAAGCAGACCGCACCCGACTTTATGCTGGATGGCAGAAGGCGGTTGAACGGACGAAGAACTGGATTGATAACGGCTAAGATCCAATGGCTACCCTTTCGAGCTTTGACCGTCCTTCTCGTATTGCTCATCTGGGAAAGGACCGATTTGATGTACTGGTCATTGGCGGAGGGATCACCGGCGCTGGGATTGCATTGGATGCCGCATCACGTGGGTTGAAGACTGCCCTCATCGAGCAAAATGACTTTGCTTCCGGCACCAGCAGCCGATCTACCAAACTCATTCACGGAGGGCTACGCTACCTGAAGCAACTGGAGTTTGCATTGGTAAAAGAAGTTGGCAGTGAACGGGCCATTGTTCATCGGCTAGCTCCACATCTCGTAGTGCCCGAAAAAATGCTGCTTCCACTTTACGAGCGCAAAGGACTGGGCTATTGGCTTACCTCCATTGGACTAAAGATTTATGATTTTTTGGCTGGCGTACGGCGCGAAGATCAACGAAAGATGTTGACACGACAGCAAACTATAAATCAGGAGCCGTTGCTAAAGCAAGATGATATTAAGGGAGGAGCGATCTATGCCGAGTATCGTACAGATGATGCCCGACTGACCATTGAAATTGCCAAGCGCGCTGCTGGCGTTGGGGCCACACTGATAAACTACGTTCGGGCTGCTGACTTCCTTTATTCCGAAGGTAAGTTGACAGGAGTTCGTGCGGTGGATGAATTGACATCGGAGTCTCTTCAGATAAGCGCCGTGGTCGTCGTGAATGCCACGGGGCCATGGGTTGATGACTTGCGTGAGGTGAATAAGTCCAGGCAGGACAAATTTCTGCATTTGACGAAAGGAGTTCATATCGTTGTGCCCTATCATCGGCTTCCGGTGCGCCAAGCAATCTATTTTGATGTATCTGACGGCCGGATGATTTTTGCAATTCCCAGAGGACGTATTACGTATGTTGGAACTACGGATACGGATTACAAAGGAGATAAGCAGGAAGTCCGGGCGACCTTATCGGATGTGCGGTATTTGGTTGATGCTGTGAACGAAACTTTTCCCGCAGTACATATAACCCTGGCAGATGTTGAATCCAGTTGGGCGGGCTTGCGACCATTGATACATGAAGAAGGAAAATCCACATCCGAATTATCGAGAAAAGACGAGATTTTTGAATCGGAATCCGGGCTGATTTCCATCGCGGGAGGTAAACTGACCGGCTACCGGAAGATGGCGGAAAGGGTAGTTGACCTGATCTTGGAATCAAGGCTTTCCGACCGCACGGGGATGCCGTGTACAACAGATACATTATTTCTCGCCGGTTCCGGCCAACAGACGATAGCTGAAATTCAGACCTACACGGTAGAGGTTGCTAGACGCGTAGAGCAGCTTGGGTTGAAGGGAGGCGATGGAACATACCTGGTTCATCTGTACGGACATCAATCAGATATCATTCTGGATTATGCGCAGAATCATCCGCACAGCGATCCGGAAATTTCTCTTGCACTGGCTGAGTTGTGGTACGGATTGAATAATGAGATGATTGTTAGGGCAGAGGATTTTCTTGTTCGACGTACCGCGCTTTTGTATTTCAACCTGCATCGGCTGATCAAAGTCCAGGAGGCAGCCGTACTGTCTATGGCTGAACAATTGGGTTGGGATGTGGTGCGGCAGAATGCAGAAAGGGCAGGCATCGATAGACTGGTTCGTGCGGCAACCACGTTCACGGGTGAAGTATTGAGCAAATGAGTAAGGGATCTTACGTGTGGGGAATCGACCTGGGTGGCACAAAGACCGAAG
>JANNAZ010000213.1:0-5345 GCA_031384895.1 Cyclobacteriaceae bacterium
TGCTGCAGTCACCCGAGGCCGGACGAAACGATTGGCGCTGCAACCACACGTAGACTGAGTGAAGAAATGGGCATTGATGCAGTCCCTGAGTTTGCCTACAAGTTCATTTATCGCACAGCATTAGACCGGGATCTCATTGAGTACGAGGTAGACCATGTTTTCACGGCGACCTTTGACGGAACACCGTCAGCCAACCCCCTTGAGGTGCAAGCATGGAAGTTCGTAACCGTAGAAGAACTGAAGAATGACGTAGCGCTAAATCCAGGAGACTACACCTATTGGTTCAAGCAGATCATTGAGCACACACATTTCGCACTTAAGGCTTCATAAGATCAAAGTTGTAGGTGAGCCAGGTGCCAACGCCCATGTTATTTTCCTGCTGAGCACCGTTAGCCTTTACCAGCAACTGGTAGAAGAATCCAGATTGAATGGTGAAATCCTTAGTGAACTGGTAACCCAACCCGACGAAGATACGGTTCTGGTCAATCTCATGGTAAGTAACCACTTCCCCCCAACTCATGAAGAGCTCATCGTACACCAGCAAGTAGTATGATTTTGGATCAATGGACATCGACGTCGGATCCGCTTGTTTGGTCAATGGAATGGTGCAATACAAACGGTAACGAATCCGGAATTGTTGATTTGAGTACCCATCATTAATGACATCTCCATTACTCGGATCTAGATGGTGCTTCTGAATGAATCGCTCTTCGGTACGCAACCGATGTTGGACATTTAATCCTGACATCTTGTGTTTATAAGTAAATTGCTGAAATATCCGATGCTCATTATTGACGAAAGCGGCTGGTTGCTTTCCGTACTGGTAATTCCATATATAGACGTAGCCAACTGGCATGAACGAAAACGCTTTTGTGATCTTGATATCGCCACCGACTCGGATTTGGTGCTGCATGGCTTCGGTACCTTCAACGAACCGAAATTGTGCATCGACAAAGAAGCTCAGTCGGTTGGATGCCTTAATGGTGGATGACGCAGAAAACCAGTCGGCAAACTGGGTTACGGTTTGTCTGGGTGCAGTTTGCGCAAACGAGTTTGTTGGGAGAAAAGCATTGATGACGAATGCTATACAAGCAATAATTGCAAGAACTGACCCGGATATACGATTCATACCAGAAGGAAATTCAGTAGAATTTGCGGCAAGTTAATAGGTAATGTAGATGTTTCACAGATGTTAAGTAATTTGAAGCCTACAATAATCTACAATTCAGTATCAACTACGGTTGTATGAGAATAATCTTGTTCTTCCTGGTTGTCTTTTGCTACTGCGCCGCTGCCTCACAACCCGGCTACCAGGAAGGGTTTCTTCTCAACTCCAACCTCGACAGCGTTAGGGGCCTTGTTAAGTTCTCTAGCAAATCAAATATCCCGACACCTTGCCTGTTTAAAGCCAATAAGAATGCCACCCCCAAAGAAATCTACCCAGGTACTATTCACGGCTTCTGTACCCGGGCAGGTGCTTACTTTTTCTCCCGATCGATCGGCAGAAGCGACGATGTCTTTCTCGAAGTGCTGGTCAAGGGAAACCTTAGTCTTTTCCGGTTTGGCCACATCTACTTCATTGAGAAGGCGGACAGCGCCTTCTTCGAACTTTCAGATGAGTTGGAGGTGATCATGCTCGAAGGCCAGCGCCAGCAACAGAAGTCGCGCAACTATACACGCATGCTTTCACTGCTGATGAGTGATTGTCCGGAGGCTGCCAAAAGGGCGCCGACCGTGCCGTTACGAGAAAGGCCTTTGATTGGCCTGGTGGCGATGTATAATAAATGTAAAGGGTCGAGGAGTGAATATTTTCGGGTAAAGGCAAAGAAATAGTGTTAAGGTGTTGAAGTGCTAAAGTGCAATCCACTGATGGAAAACTCAGCACCTACAAGAATAGTCATAGCACGATAGCCGCATTGGTTAATCGGGAATTGGGCTTACATTGAATTGGAAACCCACAATGAGATGAATAAACCACTGCTCACTAGCCAGAAGATTATCAGGATTTGCCTTTTCCTACTGGCCGCCATTGCCATAACCGGCGGGGCCTTGCAGATGTATCTCGGTGAGCCCGAAACAACAGCACGCTTAGACAACGTTCACCGGTTCATGGCTGGAATCTATCTTTCCTGCGGATTGATCGCCGCCTGGGCGGGTGTCACCATACGGAACCAAAGCACCTTGATCTTCCTTGTTGCCTTGGCCGTGTTCCTTGGGGGCACGGGCCGGCTGATTTCAATCAACCTTGTTGGTCTACCCGAACCTCACGCCATGTGGCTTGGTTACCTGATACCCGAATTGACGATTCCAATTGTCATGGCTGTGGCACAATGGATAACAATCAGGATTCAAAAACAACAGGCTTAGTACAACGCTTTCTGAAGATTGAAAACAATCATTATCCTGTTACTGGCCTGTTCATCCTCCTTCGGACAGACGATTGGTTCCGGCATTCCCAATAATGTAAGTAAGTCAGGCAAGTATTTGTTCTACCAGCACGGCAGCGTTGTTACCATGCTCGGCGACAATGCCATCAACCAATCCATGCCCGAGTGGGGACCGTATGAGTACTCCCACATCCTGGACTCCCTGCGCAAGCGTGGGTTTCATGTGATCAGTGAAATGCGAAAAGAGGGCGTTGATGATTCCGTGTATGCCAGCAAGATTGTCAAGCAGGTTGATTCACTCTTGCGTTTTGGTGCACGCACCAAAAATTTGCTAATCCTCGGAGCTTCTGCCGGGTGGAACATCACCCTTCAGGTTTCAGCTAAACTGAAAAACAAGCAAATGAAATACGTCATGATGGGTGGCTGCTGGCCAGAAACACATAAGGACTATCAGGGCTTAACCCTGAAAGGAAATTTCCTTTCCATCATCGAAACCACCGACCCGCATGGCACCTGCAACGGTGTATTCCAGGGACGAAAAGACATCAGTAGCTATAAGGAGATCAAGCTCAATACCGGGCTCAGTCATGGATTCATTTACAAAGGGTATACTGAATGGATTGACCCTATTGTCAAATGGTTTAGGATGTAATAGACTTTGATGGACTTTTTGAGTGCCGTAGCAGATTGGGTCTACTCGAAAAGGCATAGCTTTATGATCATGAAAATAACTAACACGCTAGCTGGCTTTCTATTGTTGGGCATTCTCTCTTGCAGCAAACCCAGCCCCACCTTTCATATGCCTGCCGAATGGGAACCTCACGATGCCATTTGGTTGGGATGGGAAGGCACGTATCTCTCCTATCATCCGGTAGCGTTTGACATTATTAGAACGTTAACTCCCCACGTTCAAGTCAAAATGGTTGCTTCTTCTGATAGCTTGCTCCGCATTGCCAAAACCACGCTCACCGCCAACGGCATTGACACGACAACCATTCAGTTTTACAGCATGCCAAGAAACCGGTATTGGATCCGCGATCATGGGGCCGCGTTCTTAATTAACGAAAAGGGTGAGCTTGGTGTCGCGGACTTTGAATGGAATAGTTATGGATATCCGGGTTGGATCAATGAAAAATATAACAACAACTCCGACAGCATACATAAATACTTGACACTGCGGTTGCCCAGGATAAAACAAATTGGCCAGGTAGACAGCCTGATGGCTGTCACGGAAGGGGCCGTCATCCAAAAAGTAAAGGTGAAACATGAAGGCGGAGCGATCGAAGTCAATGGCAAAGGAACGCTCATCCTCTGCGAGGCTACCGTATTCCAGCGAAATCCTGACCTCTCACGTGAAGTAATAGAAGATGAATTCAAGAGGGGTTTGGGTGTGACCAACGTCATCTGGATGAAACGGGGATTGGCTGATGACCCAAAAAGCTTCGTCCGTCGGATCGTCGACAATTACGTAGGTGGCGGTACCGGCGGCCATACCGATGAATTTGTTCGATTTGCCAATCCTTCGACCGTTATGCTGGCCTGGGTGGATGAAAAAGAAAAAGACCTCAATCCCATCAATCGAATGAACTACGAAAGGATGAAGGAAAACTACGACATCCTTAGCCACGCCAAAGACCAGGATGGAAGATCCCTCACCATCATCAAAGTACCGCTGCCCGATCTGATCACACTCAAGGTAGCGACACGGTATATCAAGAGCACTGATACGGATAAAACGTATGACGTGAGCCCAATGGATTTCAAAGCATCTGAGGCCCCATTGGTGGGCGACACCATGCTTCGCGTGCCAGCAGCCAGCTACATGAACTATCTGGTGACCAACGGTATCGTGCTGCTGCCTTCCTATGTGCACATGGGTTCATCAAAGACAAAGGAGGAAGAAGTGAAAGCCATTTTTGAGAAACAATTCCCCGACCGCAAAATTGTCTTTATCAACGCAATGCCGATCAACTGGATGGGCGGGGGCATTCATTGTTCAACACAACAACAGCCAAGGGCCAAGACAACCAAACGGTAACACACTAACACCGTGACACTTCAATACCCTTATGCGTAACTATCCCATGGTCCTGCTTCGATTGATAGCCTGCCTCATCGTTATTTTGCTCTTCCGCCTCAATAGCTGTGCACAGTCCAAGCCCAACATCATCCTTATTTACGCTGATGATTTAGGCTATGGTGAGATCGAGGCCTATGGACAAAAGATCATCAAGACTCCGCACTTGAGCCGACTGGCCTCGGAAGGAATGAAGTTCACCAACATGTATTCGGGCACTGCACTCTGTGCTCCTGCGCGATGCCAATTGCTCACCGGAATGCACAGCGGACATAGCGATGTACGTGCCAACAAAGAAATGGCCCAGGGCCCGGCCTCATTTACCGACGAACTCGAGCGCGGGCAAACCCCCCTTCCGGACGCGGCACAAACCATAGCTGAAATGCTCAAACCTCACGGCTACGCCACAGCTTGCATCGGTAAGTGGGGACTTGGCATGGCTGACACGGAAGGCAGTCCAAACCAGCAGGGCTTTGATTATTTCTATGGCTACCTCGACCAAAAGCAGGCACACAACTACTATCCAACCCACCTTTGGGAAAATGGTCAGCGGGTAGCACTCAACAACAAGTCTATGACAGTGCACACAAAAATCACGCCCGGACAAGCCACGGATGAAACGTTCAACGGTTTCATTGGCAAAGACTATAGCATCGACCTCATGGCTGGAAAAGTAAAAGAATTTATCCTCGAACAAAAGGGCAAGCCCTTCTTCTTGTATTACACCCTTCCCCTCCCGCACCTCGCGCTACAGATCCCGCCGGAGGCCATGGAACACTACATGGGAAAGTTCGAGGAGACCGCCTACCTCGGTGAGAAGGGATACGCTCCAACCAAATATCCCCGCGCCACGTATGCTTCGATGATCTCGTACCTTGATA
>JANNAZ010000216.1:0-2872 GCA_031384895.1 Cyclobacteriaceae bacterium
GAGCAGGGCCTGCTTCTGTGAACGGTTATTCTCAAAACACTTGGAAAAATAATCATTATCCACTGCATAGGGAGTGTAAATCAGACTGCTTTTGCCTGCCCCATAGAATTCAAAAAAACTGCGGTTGTCGTCGCCTATATAAAGAAATCTATCCACCAATTTGAAAAGCATCCATTTCAGAAGGAGCTTCTTCAGAGCCACCAATAACCTTCGTTTTAATAATTCCCTGCTCAACGAATTTTCCGCCCTCAACCATACCCTTTTTCCGAGGACTCTTGCAGTAAAAATGGTCAGTAGGCTAGAAAAATAACTCCATCCATTTACAATGATAATTTCTGAAGGATCGCGCATAAGGGACCTGACTGCTCCCGGGTTGACCAGATCCAAAAGGCGATTAGACAAGGATGGACGCCATGAAATATTCTTGAGAAAAGTGGAAGTGTACCCATCCAGCAATGGAATATCCCATTTGACAGGCTGACCAAACCCTTTGTCAATAGCCCCTTTAATGCTGGCGTCTGAAAAATAATATACCTGCAGATCAAATACCTTAGCCATCTCCCTCAACAACGGGGAATAGTATTGGATCGGGTGACTGAGATAGTAGGAAATCCTGGTCTTCTGGCTTATCGGCTTAGATTTATCCATCAGCGAATAGAGGCTTAATAAACATGATCACGAATTTTGATTTTCGCAGCTTCCTTTATTCGTTCGTTCACCCTGTCAATATCCCTGATGTAGATAGTATTCAGTGTCCCATAGGTCTCAACCCGGTTCAATTTGCGCTCAAAGGGCTGATACGAATAAGGGGCAAAGCCTGCGCCTACCAATTCCTGATGTATCTTACCTTCATCATACCCGTACCTGGAACCTGATCCATTCAACTCAATGATAATTCCTTTAAGATCACGTTGCAGCAGTGTCTTTGAGGCCCCCTTCATGACTTCGGTCTCAAATCCTTCCACATCTATCTTCAGTAAAATGGGCGTCTGCTTGCCGGCAACAATGTCATCCAGGGTGTCTACCGGTACGGAAATCCTCCCTTTGTCAGAGGGGGTAGCAACATGATTGACTGTATCCAAAGAACTTGTAAACTCCAGCACTCCTTTGGAAGATCCCAATGCAATGTTACAGGCCATTACCCGGTTTTGAATCCTATTCAAAGCCACATTCCTCATCAAATGTTCAAAGGTCTCCGGAACAGGTTCAATCGATATCGTTTCGGCCCCAATATGCGCCGCTGATAAGATGGTATAACTGCCCACATTAGCACCAACATCAACAAACAAATCTTCCTTCCTCAGGAAGTGCAATAGAAATGACATATCCTCAAATTCGTGCAGGCCGCAGTAAAGATTACCGGTAGCGCCGGCCATTCCTTTTTGAATGATAAGGCTTGACCTATCCGTAAACGGATAAACCATTGGATATGGGTTAAGACTGCTGTTCACTTGCCACTTCACAAAGCGAGCAACGGCGTCTAGGCTGTGACCTCTGTTTAATGGATGTAATGCAACAAATCGAATGGTTGATATCAAACTCATAAACTACATGTCCGTTTGATTATCCTGTGCAACCGTCATGGTCTCCAGAAGCCGTTCAATGCGGTCAATCTGCTTCGAATAAGTATTGTCAGCAGCGAAGGTTATTCTCTTCTCCTGACATTCCGGCGAATTGTACAGCCCCAGGTTCGCTATCACCTTTTTGAAAAGTACTGGAAGCTGATCATTCCCGGTCCGTTCTTTCACCATTTGAACTAGCTCAGGCGCGGAATTATAAGTCGTTATGTTGTTTGATACAATTACCTTCCCTGTGCTCAGGTATTCCAATACCTTATGATAATTAGTCCCTTTGCTCTGGTCTCTTTCCACATCATAACAAATCAAAAAGGCATCAACGACATGGATGGATAGTGCTAACTGGTCCGAAGGGATTACGCCGTGAAGCAGAACATTCTTCCTGGACTTCAATTGATCAATGAAGCGAACGGTCTCCACATCCATCGTTCCCCCAATATTAGAATGCGATACATCATAACTGCCCCAGAAATCAAAAACAATATCCGGGTTGCCATCAAGAATGATAATCAACGTTGTCCTATCGATATCACCTCTAATCAAATTGCCTGAAAACCCCACATGTACAGGCTTCCGTTCCGACTTGCTGAGGTCAACCGACAATAGGAAATTCGAGGCTACACCATGATTGATAAAGTATTTTGGCGCCGGGTATTGACGGTACTTTTCGAGTATTTCGTTCGTAACAGAAATTATGACTTGGGCTCCCTCGGCGGCATCAATAGCTGCCTGGTTCAAAGGTTCATCGACAGGATGGAAAATTTTGAAGAGCCTCGTATTGAAAAATCTTAGTGGGTACAAATCCACCATATCAAATGACCAAACAATATCCAATGGCCTCTCAATTCTAGCGAGGATCTTCCTGATCTGCCACTTCATCAGCCAATGAAATAGCCATTTCATTCGAAACTTAATACGGTATGGAAAGAATAGGCGGTGTTCGATCAGCCACAAATTCTCGTGATTCCCTGAAGGTTTTACAATAACCGATAAATCTCCCTTTCCAGTCTGTTGAGGAGGATTTAAGAAATAGACCACATTACCCTTCTTTGCCAATTCAATAGCATAATGATGCTTCGATAGGAACATCTTTCCCCACGCCTGGGGCGAAAGGATTAAAACAGTCTTTCCTTCAAGGTTAATTGAAGCCAAAAGGTTCAGGGAAATAACCGGTAAAACTGCTTTATCGACTCGGTTACATACTGAATCATTTCCTCTGTCATCTCCGGGTATATTGGAAGGGAAAGTATTTCATTTTGCAGTCTACTCGCAATTGGAAAATCATCAGGTACGTG
>JANNAZ010000240.1:0-23313 GCA_031384895.1 Cyclobacteriaceae bacterium
GTTGTGCTCTTGTTCTGGGGCTGTCAGCAGCCATCCAAAGTTGCTATTGCCACGACAGGCCCTGAGATAGAAAGCCAGAAAAAGTCTCTCGAGGCGTATGTCAATGGCGACTGGGCAACGTATCGTGCTGACTATGCAGATACCGCTAAGATATTTTTCAACAATCAACAGTTTGATCCAGATTCGCTTGTCCGATGGCAACAAGCCAGAAGAGCAACTTACGATAAAGTGGCCGCGTCCACAGACGGATTAGAATTCGTCACGTATGAAAATGGAGAGGGATGGATTCACTGGTGGGGTAAACTTTCATTGACAGTCAAAGGAACAGGTCGGGTTGTCGAAGTTCCCCTGCACCTGGCAGGAAAAGTTGTCGGTGGAAAAACGGTGGAACAGTATGGATACTTCAATACACAGGAGATGTTTGTAGCACTCCAGGAAGCAGCGGCTCCGCCCTCACCACCAGTAAAATAGGATCACCAGAAAAGGAACGGGACGAACGTCCCGTTTTTTTTGTTCCTTCAAAAAACTTTTTCGACGATTCTCATTTGGAAATGCCATACCTTCACTTGGGCAATGATATGAAGTGCAAAAGCTTGAAGTAATCCGTCAGGCTCGCTCACAAGGCGAACGAATCTCCATCCTTGCCGACGGTCAGTTATATTCCTATTCCGTATTGATCGAATCCTCACACTATATTTCTTCTTTGTTATTGGGTAGTCGAAAAGATCTGCAGGAAGAACGCATCGCCTTTATGGTGGAGCCGGGATTTAATTATGTCTCATGCCTTTGGGGGATCTGGCAGGCGGGAGGAATTGCAGTGCCCTTATCGCTTGATAGTCCGGCTCCGGCAGTTCAGTATGTACTGGATGACGCAGCGTGTCGCGTGGTGCTTGCTTCTCCAGCATACACGCACCTTCTTGATCCACTATGCGAGTCAATGGGAATTCAACGCATGGTCCTTGTCTCGGACAAAACGCCATCAGCCATTTCTTTACCAGAGATTGATGTCACAAGACGGGCGATGATTCTCTACACGAGCGGCACGACCAATCAGCCAAAAGGAGTTGTTACAACCCACAGAAATCTTAATGCGCAAATTTCGACGCTCGTAAAAGCCTGGAAATGGACCACGCGGGATCATACCCTATGTGTGCTTCCGCTTCATCACGTTCACGGAATAATAAATGTATTGAGCTGTTCCTTGTGGTCTGGGGCCCGATGCGAATTCATACCCGACTTTGATCCGCTCAGCGTATTTCGCGTTTTTCTTCAAGGACAGGTGAATGTGTTTATGGCAGTTCCGACAATCTATTATAAGCTGATAGCAGCATGGGAGCGAATGAACCCGACGGAACAGCAAAAGATATCAGCAGCACTTAAGGCCATGCGGTTGATGGTATCCGGTTCTGCTGCCCTACCTGTATCCGTGATGGACAACTGGGAGAAAATCAGCGGACATAAGCTCTTGGAGCGCTACGGTATGACGGAGTTGGGAATGGCCATAAGCAATCCCTATGATGGGCCTAGGAAGGCCGGAAAAATTGGCTTGCCCCTGGAGGGGGTTGATGTTCGGCTGTGCGATGATCGCAACATCCCTGTAGTAAATGAGCCAGGCGAAATTCAAGTGCGTGGGGAAAATGTGTTTCTGGAATACTGGAGAAAACCAGAAGCCACCCAAGAGTCTTTTACCCCGGATGGCTGGTTCAAGACTGGAGATATTGCTGTTCTGGAGGAAGGGTATTATCGCATCCTCGGTAGGAGCTCCGTGGATATCATAAAGTCTGGGGGGTTCAAGATTTCAGCACTGGAAATAGAGGAGGTGCTTCGTACTCATCCGATGATCACGGACTGCGCAGTGGTTGGCCTGGCCGATGAGGAGTGGGGAGAGGTTGTGGCAGCAGCACTTGTGGTGCAGAAAGAAAAAATGAATTTGGACGAGCTAACTGTGTGGTTGAAGGAACGTATTTCTGCTTACCGCGTGCCAAGGAGATTTCTTCAACTGGATCAGCTTCCTCGAAATGCAATGGGCAAGGTCACTAAGAAGGACATAAAAAAACTTTTTTGATATGATGATCTATGGGGTAGCCATTTTAGCGGCGTGTTTTCTGATGGGCAAGGTGCTTGGAGAGGGCTTGGGTCAGCTGATCGGCATTGATGCCAATGTTGGCGGTGTTGGGTTTTCCATGATTCTGCTGATTGCGGCTACGCAATGGATGCACAATCGTCGATGGCTCACTGAGCAGTTTGAAAGCGGCGTGGTGTTCTGGAGTAATCTTTACATTCCGGTGATTGTTGCTATGTCAGTTATTCAGAACGTCAAGGGCGCCCTCTCAAGTGGTGTGATTGCGATCTTGACGGGAATCATTCCGACAGCTTTATGCTTCTTTTTAGTCCCGTGGCTTTCGAATCTAAGCCGAGCGAATAGCAAAGAGGTCCTTCAAGAAAAGGAAAACAAGGCATGAAGAGCTTGACCGACATATTAATCCGGGATGGACTAATGATTGCACTCATCTCAACCGGCTTACTCATTGCTTTGTCTGCATGGATTTCCAACCGGTTTACAAATGGGAAGATTCCAGGCCCAGCCATTGCAATTTTTTCAGGACTTGCGTTGGCCTACCTCGGTGGTTACTTAACGGGAGGCAGCAATGGCCTTGCCGACGTAGGACTGTTCTCCGGATTTGCGCTACTGGGAGGAAGTCTGCTACGAGACTTTACTATCGTAGCCACTGCAATGGGTGCCCGTTTTTCGGAAATGAAAAAGGCTGGCCTTCCCGGTGTGCTAGCCTTGGTATTGGGTGTGGTCGTATCATTCATCGTAGGTGTGGGCCTTGCCGGATTGATGGGATATCGAGATGCAGAAAGCCTTGCAACGATTGGAGCGGGCGCATGCACATTCATCGTTGGCCCGGTAACCGGCTCGGCCATTGGCGCAACTTCAGAGGTGATTGCGTTAAGCATTGCTGCCGGTGTGATCAAGTCGATTGCAGTAACGATCGCAACACCTTGGGCTGCCAAGTCTATGGGACTGAATAACCCGCAATCAGCTATGATCTATGGCGGATTAATTGGAACAACAAGCGGCGTTGCTGCAGGTCTTGCCGCCACAGACCCAAAATTGGTTCCTTATGGTGCCATCACAGCAACGTTTTACACCGGCCTCGGTTGCCTGTTGTGTCCTTCGGTGCTCTATTTGATCCTACGATGGATGTTGAACTAACGGATTACGCTCACTCATGTTTGGGTACAGCCTCCATGAGCAAGGCCAATGCATTGTTCAATGCCTGGGTGCCTTCAGTGGAGCCTTTGTAGTGACCAAGGCGAACCACTACCAGATCATGCGATGGAATGATGATGGTGTATTGTCCACCTGCACCTGCCATGTAGTACGCCTCTTTTGGAATCGGTAAGATTTCGTTGCCATTTAGCCAGAAGAATCCGCCATAGATTGGGCGACCATCCTCTTTCCAGGCAGGGGCCAACGTACTAACAAATTTTACAAAGCCCTCAGGAAGAATGCGCTCGCCATTCCAAACTCCATCCTGGAGATAGAGATTACCGAGCCGAGCCCAATCCCGACCCGAGGCAAATTCATACCCCTGCGTCAGAAAATTTCCATATGGATCTGTTTCCATGACCATCGTCCGAATACCAATTTTGTCAAAGAGTGCGCGTTGAGGAAACGAAAGATAGTCTTCGCCAGATCGCTCAACACCGAGGCGAATCAAGTAGTTTGTCAGAACGGGATCTGTGTTACGATACCGGCCAATGGTATTGGGAGGCCACTGTTGCGGGCGAGTTGCGGCATAGGTAAACGTATTGACGCCACCGGTGTATAAATAGAGATGATCGGGGTAGCCAAGGGAGGGATCGTAGTCCGGATCCTGTGGCGCACGAATTCGGATTCCACTCGACATATTCAGAATGTTTGCAATGGTAATTTTTCCGCGAGGGTCACCTTCTCCCTGCCACTCGGGTATTGGCGCTGGTTGATTCAATGAGTAGACTCCCCGCTGCATTAGGACGCCCATCAGTGTCGCGGAGAGACTTTTTCCCATCGACCAACTCTCGAGCGGCGTGTCTTCAGTTATTCCCGAAGCATGCCGTTCGGCAAGAAACCGGCCTTTCCAAGTGACGATAAAGGCAGCCGTCAGTCCCGCCGCCGGATCAAACGCAGCATTGACGGCTTCAAGAACTTTTACCTCATCAATTTCTTTGGGGAACGAATTATCAGGGACTCTGTCACCCATGGGCCAGGGGACTTCTGCATTTTCCGGCGAAGCGGGTGGTATTGGTTTAGGGGTAAAGTAGAGTTTATCTACTCCGATGGGCAGCGCAATACATCCCTGACCCACCGTATAGAGGGCAGTCCGCGTAGCCCCTCCAGGAACAGCTACCTGGACCGTTTTCTTCTCCAAGTCAATAACAGGTTTACCGAGTTTGGCCCGCTCTTCATATGGTGCACTGAAGTAGCCCACATTCTCTGCGGCAAAATCCGGATCAAGCCCCGTGATAAAGACGGCGGAACACATAATTTTGGCAAACCCGGCTGCATGATGTTCGAGTGGGTTTCCAGGAGGAGCCAAGTACGATGTTTTCAGCTCCAGCGAGCGAGCGCGTTCAATCATGCCTTTGCGACGGTCGGCATCATTTTCTTCTTTCTTTGTTGTTTGGCAACCGAGTGTTAACGCAAGTGCAGCAAACGAGACATACGCGATGGAGCGGGAAATTGTCATAAGTCCTTGTTTAATCTAAAGATATCAAAAACCGGACGCATGTCCAGAACAAGAAAGATGAGTACAAACAAGCCTTGCGGTTGCGAAAAGCGCCGTCAGCTCACGCCTTCGACTAATATCATCTGCGTTATGGATGTTGCTTGACGCAGGGCTTTGGCCGGGGCGTATCCATCGGATGACCACCAGGCTTTTGCTTTTTCCAACGAAGGAAACTGAAGGACAACAATGCGACCGGGTTGCCAATCTCCCTCCAAAAGTTCAGTGACACCTCCTCGAACGACAAATTTGCCATCGTATGGAATGAGGGAAGCGGGAGTAAGTTTTTTGTAATCAGCGTACCGCTCAGGGTCCGTAATCTTTACATCAACAATAATGTAGGCACTCATATCAGGCTAATAAAGAGATTCGAGACGCGCTCAGGTATTAAGCCACCGCGTGAAGCGGCCCCACAACGTCTTGGGCTTTTCACGTTCCAGTGGCGGCATTTCAGCATAGTCTTCGTTTACAATTCGGGCTGCCTTTGTTGGCGGCTGAGGCCTTAGGCGCTTCATATAGAATTCCGTCTTACGCTGCTTATCCTTTTCTCGTTGTTCCTCCTGTGTTTGTTTTTTCTCACGTTCATCCTGTTCGCGGGCCAGGGCAATTGAATTCCTTTGTCCACGCGGCGGAGTATTTCGTTGAACGCGTCTTGGGGAAACGGGAAGCCTTTCTTTCTGTTCTTCTTCTGTTTGCGGTTCCGGTTTTTTCTTTTCTGGAAGATCAATTTTTCCAAGAACCCGAAGGCCGGGCAATTCAATTTTGGGTGCCTTGATCAAATCAGGAATAGACTCCTCCGAAGTTTCCACTTGTTGAATATCCTGCGTGGCAAGTGGACTTTCTGGTTCGGCCTCTGGAAGTTCACGAAGCTCACTGACCTGCTGTTTAAGGCTTTCGTTATTGGGCGCAAATCGTTGCAGAATCAATTCGACATGGGAATCATCAATCCGCACATTATTGCTGTTGTCAATCGCTATGTTTTGCGATCCCAGGAACTTGACGATTTCGTCTGATTTTATGGAGAGCTGTCTGGCTAATTGTCCGAGGCGCATAGGTTGGATTTTCTCAAGACCGCAAATATACTATTGAGGTTGTATCCTTCCGCTTTAATCCTTGAATTCTGTGTAATCTGAAATCAAGGTTTCTGCCTCCACTTTTTCTTCTCACCCTGATTCTTCTTGGAATGTAGCCGTTTCAATTTTGCAGCCCGGGATGGCTTGGTCGGTTTCCGGGCTTTCTTTTTCCGGAGCGCTCGTACGAATAGGGCATCCAGCTTCCGGAGGGCAGCCTCTTTGTTTTCAAGTTGAGACCGGCTTTCCTGGGCCGTAAGCAGGAGAACCCCATCCTTGGTTATGTAACTGGCCAGCGCATGTCTGATGATTTCCTTTTCGTAAGCGGAGAGCAGGACGGAACGAACAATATCCAACTTGAGGGTGACTTTTGATTCTACTTTGTTCACGTTTTGACCTCCGGGACCCCCTGACCGAGAAGTGGAGAACGAGAGTTCGTTGTGTAGCAAATCTGTGTTTAGCAAGCGAGGCATTGAACTATTCAATTAGGTCCATTTGAAACTTTCGTACTGGATATTGAGATGAGGTGTTAACTCCTCCAAATTGGAATTGAACTATGTAAAGATAACGGCTGCCAGGGAAGCCGCCACAACACGGATGCAAAATATATCTACCTTCGCACCATGTCACTTTTCGTGTCGTCTCTCAACTCTGGTAGCAACGGCAATTGTTATTATGTTGGCAATGAGGTGGAGGCTGTATTGATTGACGCGGGAATCTCTTCGCGGGAAACAGAGCGCCGCCTCAAACGGCAGGAATTATCCATCAAGAAGGTCAAAGCCATTTTTATCACCCATGAACATACGGACCATATTGGGGGCTTAAGAAAACTGGCCAAGCGCCATAACTTGCCCGTATATATTACCAACGAAACACGCCGGGAAACCCGTCTGGAATGGCGCGAAATCCAGGTTCGCAACTTTATTCCACATGAAGCGGTCGTCATAGGTAAACTAATAGTCACCGCTTTTCCCATTTCACACGATGCAAATGACCCGCATGGATTTATTATCTCTCATGCGGAGGTGACCGTTGGGATATTCACGGATCTAGGAACAACCAATGATATTCATCACAGCTATTTTCAACGATGTCATGCCGCATTTCTTGAAGCTAACTATGATGAAAAAATGCTGGAGTCCGGAACCTATCCGGAGCTCCTGAAGGACCGTATTCGCAGTGACAAGGGCCACCTATCAAACCTCCAGGCACTGCAGTTTTTCATGACGTCCCGCCCTCTTTTCATGAGCCACCTTTTTTTGGCGCACCTCTCTCAGAATAACAATTCACCCGAAATTGTAAGACAATTATTCACGGAAGTATCCGGAGGAACAGAGATCGTAATCGCCACACGACACCAGGAAACCGGGGTTTTTCACATTGGACATAACGGTGAACAGGCCAGGTTGCAGGCAACCGCAGCCGCTCAATTATCTTTATTCTGATCTGGTAAAAAAACTCATGTATTGCTTACATTCACTTGCCTTAATAATTAAACCAATAGAACGCATATGAAATCGCTTCGACTTCTGTCAAACTTGATTATGATCCTCTTTTTTCCGCTTGTCCTGTCAGCTCAGGTCAAGTCAGATACGATTCCTAAAGGGGAAGTATCGACCACCAGCCACAGCGTGAAAATTGATGGAAAGATTATCACCTACAAGGCTATCGCTGGAACGATGCAACTACGGAATGGTGAAGATCAACCGATCGCCCTTCATGGATTTACCGCTTATATCAAAGATGGTACAACGGATGTAAAGACAAGGCCTATCGCTTTTGTTTTCAATGGCGGACCTGGATCCTCATCGATCTGGCTCCATATGGGAGTAATCGGACCCAGACGAGTCGTGGTGAATGACCCTGGATTTACCCCTGCCGCCCCCTATACGCTGGAGGACAACGGCTCATCGATCCTTGACGTGACAGATATTGTAATGATGGATCCGATTGGAACGGGATTGAGTCACGCAATCGGAAAAGCCAAGAACAAGGACTTCTGGGGTGTTGACCAGGATATCAAAGGAATCAGTCAGTTCATCAAGCAGTTTGTAACCGAGTACGACAGGTGGAATTCACCTAAGTACTTGTTGGGCGAAAGTTATGGCACATTCCGAAACGCAGGTGTCGTCGATTACCTTCAACAATCCATGGGCATGGCCATGAACGGTGTGATCATGGTCTCAGCTGTGTTTGACTTGCGCACCTTGGTGTTCGCGCAGGGTGATGATATTTCTTATGTGATGAACCTGCCTACGTACGCAGCCACTGCGTGGTACCATAACAAAGTTTCCAATAAGCCAGCCAGCCTGGAAACATACCTGAATGAGGCCCGCGTATTTGCCAAGACGGAGTATACCCTTGCGTTGATGGAAGGTGATGGGCTTTCTGCTGCCGCCCGCGAGAAAACGATTGACCGCCTCGCATATTTCACTGGCTTAAGCAAAGCCTATCTGGACAAGACCAATCTACGTGTTTCAGAACCGGAATTCACAGAGGAGCTCCTCCGCGCTGAAAGGAAAACCGTCGGGCGCCTCGATTCACGTTTTACCGGGATCAATCAGGATGCCCTAAACCAGTATTCGCAATGGGATCCGCAAAGCAGCTCCATTGGCCCGGGGTACACCGCCCTATTCATGGACTATTATTACAATACGTTGAAAGTGAATAAAGCTAATTCGTACCATGTCTCTGCCTATGCCCGTCAGGGATTTGACTGGGATTGGAAACATGCGAAGAACGGTGGTGGATTTCCCACGCCGCCAAATACAGGTACCGACCTGGCAGAAGCTATGTCGCGCAATCCAAACCTGAAGGTTTTAATTCTGAATGGACTCTATGACCTTGCAACGCCTTTCTACGGTGTGGAATACTCCATTGATCATATGGAGTTGGAGAAGGAGATAAAATCCAACATCATCATGAAGTACTTTGAAGCAGGCCACATGATGTATACCCATCGACCTTCGCTAGAGTTATTCAAAAAGGAAACGGCAGATTTTATCTTGAAGACCAGCAAGCGATAACGAGAGGGGACTGAATATTTTAGACTAAACTTTTCGTGGAGGGAGATCAAAGGCGGTTGCTGTATGCTCAAAATTTGCTTTGTGCGACCCATCGCAGAACGGCTTGTTAGCGGATTGACCACAGCGGCAGAGTGAGACAATAGTTCTACCTTGCAAACCATAGGCATTGCCTTGTGCGTCGACAATTTGAAAGTCACCTTCGATTTTTATAGAGCCGTTGTTGTTGATTAGGATTTTTGTCTGATTCATGAGAAAATTGGTTTTCCGCAAGGTAGAGAATATTCAACGGCATCGTTCGAATGCGCGTTGGGGTGCTGAAAAGAATACAGTACCTTCATGCGATGAAAAGAATTTTTGCTGAAGAAGCCCCTAAAGCCATCGGCCCATACGCTCACGCCTGGCAATCTGGTAACCTGATTTTTTGTTCAGGGCAAACCCCGCTAAATCCGGCGACTATGCAAATTGAAGGAGCAACAGTTTCAGAACAAACCAGCCTCGTCCTCTCCAATCTTGAGACCGTACTCAAGGCAGCTGGCTGCGACCGCACACATATTCTAAAGACCTCGGTCTTCCTGAAAAATTTCGCTGATTTTGAGCGCATGAACAAAGCCTACGAAACCTTTTTCGGAGATCATAAACCGGCACGCACGACCGTAGAGGTAAGCCGGTTACCAAAGGAAGCACTGGTAGAGATTGAGTGTGTAGCTGAAGTAGCTAAGAGCAACTAGGTCGAAGAATACAATCTCTCGCAAGGCACGGAAAGGCATTTGGGTGGCTTTATTTCTTACATGTTAGGTATGTCATTAGTCAGGAGGCTCTTGGTACTCAGTATTTGTGCAGCTATGCTGGTAGCATGCATGGAGAGCAAGCGGGATAGCCGTCCAAATATCCTGTTGATTGTCGCCGATGATTTGGGTTACGCCGACTTGGGATGCTATGGCGGAGATATTCACACGCCGGTGATCGATGGTCTGGCTTCAAGCGGACTGCTGTTCACTCAATTTCATACTGCGCCCACGTGCGCGCCGACGCGTGCGATGCTTCTAACGGGAAATAACAATCACGTTGCGGGAATGGGTCGCCAAGGAGGTGCGCCTAAAGGCTCATGGATTGAGGGAAAGCCAGGATACGAAGGACACCTCTCCGATCGGGTTGTGCCCATGTCGCTGCTTCTTAGAGATGCGGGGTATCATACATATACCGTTGGGAAGTGGCACCTGGGAAAGAAGCAGGAAGACAGTCCGGCGAGCAAAGGCTTCGAACACTCGTTTAGTTTATTGCAAGGCGGAGGGAATCACTACAACAACATTGGGATTCTTGGTACGGATAGCGTCTCTCTGTATGGTGCTGACGGCGCACAAGCCGAGTACCTCAAAGGAAAATATTCAACGGAATTTTATACTGACAAACTGATGGAGTTTATCCGTTCTGATAAGGATGATAAACCGTTTTTTGCCTATGCGGCCTATACATCACCCCATTGGCCCTTGCAAGTGCCGCCGGAGTTTGACCGATATCGCGGGAAGTATGATATGGGATACGATTCGTTAAGAATTTTGCGGCTTGAGAGCTTGAAACGTGCGGGCGTTATTTCAAAAGATTATGTGCTTCCACCTCGGTTAGAGACGATTAAGCCATGGAACACACTAACACCGGAAGAAAGAAAGAGGGAATCACGGAAAATGGAACTCTATGCAGGCATGGTTGACAACCTGGATTTCCACATCGGCAGACTCATACAGTTTCTAAAGGATGAGGGACGCTATGAAAACACCTTGATTGTTTTCATGTCAGACAATGGTGCGGCTGCCGAGGATTTCTATCGAACCCCGCCTTACTCAAATTTCATTGCGCCTCGTTACGACAACAGCTTGGAGAATATGGGATCGTCAACCTCTTTCGTTTCCTATGGTCCACAATGGGCAAAAGCAGGGGCAGCTCCTTTCAGTTACCACAAAGGCTACACAACGGAAGGAGGAATCGTTGCTCCTCTGATTATCAGCGGAGGAGGAGTTGTCGGGTTTGGAGTGATCCGAAAGGAATTTGTGACGGTGATGGACATTGCGCCAACACTGTTGGAATTGGCGAAGGCACCTTACCCAGGGTCTCACCAGGCAGCAACGATTCGCCCCATGCTCGGAGAATCAATGCTTTCATATTTGCTTGGTAAGTCCGATGCCGTTCATGATTCGACCTATGCCATTGGCATGGAGCAAGCCGGTCGCGCCTATTTCCGAAAAGGAAAATGGAAGATTGTAAACACGGAAGGCCCGCACCGCGAGAATACGTTTCAATTATTCAATGTGGAGCAGGATCCAGCGGAAACAACAAATCTGGCGATACGCTTTCCGGAAAAATTTAATGAAATGATCAGCGGATGGAGAGCGTACAGGGAAAAAAATGGCATCCTGATCGAACCCGAAGAGACAACCGGGAAGCCTTGAAAATGAGTATCCGCCCAGTCAGTGGTGCTGTCCTGAGGATGGGAAATAATTCCTAACGATGAAATACTGCTGATGCGTTGATCAATCCGTTGCGAACTTCGAGCATTTCTCCAACATAAAGATCATCTTCTCCGGCAACGTGCCGTATGTATTCCATGAAGATGCGGTCCTCATAGGGAGTAAGCCTGACGATCTCGTATCGAAGTGTTGGCAATCGATCGAAGGCGCCCTGCCACCACGCACGAAGAGCATTCTTTCCTTTTATTAGCCCTTGAGTTTCTGGTTGCCGCACTTTCAATTTTGGGCTATAATGCTCCGCATTCTCAGCGTACAAGGCTAGTAATTTTTCTATGTCTTGAGCATTGAAGGAAGCAAACCAAGAATTTGCCGTATCGATTAGAGCCTGGGTAGTCATGACAGAAAGTGAATGGATTAGTAGTAGCGCATGGTCATGACCACATCTTTGTCGCCGGTGAGGGTGAACGCAAAATCTTCATATACAGGGCGACGCATTGCGCTGTGGTAATAGTCGGAAAAGGCATGACCTTCCTTTGGGAGGAACCACCCAAAATCGAGTTTGACATTATTGTTCTCATCGTCGAGCAAGGCGATTGCCATATGCTGTGATTTAAAACCGTGGTATGTGACGCGAAGGGAATCGCCGATCATTTCAGTTTTTGGGACAACCACCTTGAGGAAGCCAAAGTCGTGGGGAAAGCGGGTGGTGTCGTTGTAGAACTTGAAGCGAATGACCCCTTCAGTGTTCCGAATGTTTTTAACTGTGATGGTTATAGAGTACGTTTCTTCCATTGGTGTGCCCAAATCCAGGGTAGCCGCAGCAGCGTTGAGCTTTCCTGTTCGGGCCTGCGGTTCATTTTGCCCGTCGGCCTGACCATAGACCATCCCAGATACAAGAAAAACCAACAAAACGCACACACGGATCATACGCACACACAGTGGAATAAGTGAATATACGAAATTCAAAGGTGCGTGTATGAAGCAGATCATCCACTCAACAAATGTACGGCTGCGGCAAGCCCAAGAATCAACAAGCTGATGGCATCCTGATTTTAATGCTTCACCCTCACAGGATAGGCAGGACGGGCCGGCTCCACCTGTGGATTTTTTTCCAATTCTTTTAGCGCAACTTCAATCGCTTTCTCCAATTGAGGATCTCTTCCATTTATCACATCGACTGGCCATTGTTCAACTTCGATGTCCGGAGGCACGCCCACATTTTCAACGATGAACCCATCCGAAGTCCAGATTGCGAGATTAGGCGCGGTTACACCACCACCATCAATAAATTCAGGAAACCCCAGAATACCAACAAGACCGCCCCACGTTCGTTTGCCAACAAGTGTGCCCACTTTGAACTTGTGAAACATCCAGGGAAGCATATCACCGCCTGACCCTGCGGTTTCATCAATCAGCATCACTTTTGGCCCTTGGATGCTACCGCTAGGCGTCTTCAAGTCTTTTCCAAAACGAAAATTCCAGTATGACTGAAGCGGACGCTGAAGCATATCAATATAGTAATCGGCAACCTGACCACCACCATTAAATCGTTCATCAATAATTACAGCCTTGCGGTCAGCTTGTGGATAGAAATACCGCTTGAAGTACTCATGACCCGGACCGGCTGTGTTGGGAACATAGACGTAGGCTACCTGACCCTTTGTCGCTTCAGTGACTTTCTTCAGATTACCCTCTACCCAATCACGATTTCGGAGGCTCGTTTCACTTTCTATGGGAACAACTTTCACCGTGCGCGAACCCGCACCAGTCGGGGTTGCATTCAGCGTCAGTTCAACAATCTTTCCGGCAGTAGCCTCGAAAAATTTGTAGAGATTCTCAGAAGCTAGCACCTCTTTGCCATTTACAGCAAGGAGGTAGTCGCCGACCTTGGCATTTACACCCGGCTCGGTAAGCGGGGACCTCAGGGAGGGATTCCAGTTGAGACCTCCAAAGATCTTCGTGATCTGGTAGCGATTATTGGAAATGGCATAATCGGCGCCAAGAAGGCCACCGGGAATAGTTTGCGGACGCTGGAGGCGTTCTCCGGGGTTTGTTATGCGATGATGACCAACGGAAAGTTCACTGCACATCCATTGAATCACTGTGTTGAGATCACTTCGGCATGACAAATCTGAGATGAACTGCGAGTATTTCTTCTTCATCCCTGGCCAATCGGCTCCATGCATCCCCGGATCATAGAAGTAGTCACGATTTATTCTCCACGCCTCATTAAAAATATTTGGCCATTCGGCAGACGGATCAATTTTTACCTGAAGATCCGCTGTGTTCAGGGTGCCCTTTCCCGCCTCTGGTTTCTCACCACTTGCACTAATGCCCCAGGTGGACCCAGCAACATAAAGCATCTTCTTTCCATCTGCTGATAGGGTATACCCGTTGAGTTCCATGACTTCAGTATCCTTCCGTTTGCTCAGGTCGTATTTGTGCAGGAAGCCTTTGCCCTCATCATTGATGCTGATGTAAAGCAATTCATCTTCCTTTCCCATATTGAGACCTTCATAATTTCCGTTTTTTACAGGTAGGTCAACGATTCTATTTTGAATTCCTTCCCAGTCGATCACAAGAGCTTCCTGTTTTTTCTCCGGTTCTGGCTTTTCCTTCTTGTCGGATTTGGCGGGAGTCGGCTCTTTCTTGTCCACCTTGATTTCTTCTTCGTCGCTCTCCTTTGCGAACGGCGATATGGTTTCCTTTTGCAGCGTTACCAGGTAGATGGAGCTGGTTGCCCTCATATCGTTGTTTGATTGGTTGAACCAGTTGACCACAGGTCCCGCATCCGTGGATGCGAGGAAGAACATGTACTTTCCAGTTGTACTGAATATGGGCTCCGATACATCGCTCAGGCCATCTGTAATAGCAAAAGACTTCGCCTGGTCTACGGAGTAGAGAAAGGCTTTCTTGAAATTTGTCTGCAACACTTTCGTATAGGATATCCATTTGGAGTCGTGTGACCAATCGCCAAACAACTCTCGGAATGTGCCAGGGACATAAAGTTCATCGGAGTCAATTTTCTTAGTAACCGCTGAAGCGACATCGAATACATACAGGCTGCGCCCATTGTCGATAAAACAAATCTTCTTGCTGTCAGGTGACCACTTGATGCTGGAGTAGAATCCCGCACCAGTAAGATGAAGACTTCTCGCTTCTCCTTTACCGTCTTGTGGTTTAATATGGAGCTCATATTCTCCTGAGGCGTCTGAGAAGTATGCGATTGATTTACCATCGGGTGACCAAGCCGGAAACTTTTCATGAACACCGGGAGTATTGGTAATATTCCGGGCATCTCCCTTATCCGCGGGGATGGTGATGATATCACCCCTAAAATCCAAAACAGCCCGTGCACCGGTTGGCGATATTTCGCCTGTGCGAACGTAGGTGTCCCCTTTTACAAAACGGGCACGCAATTCAAGAAGATCGGCAGCTATACCCACAGTAAGTCTTTTAGAAGCTGAAGTGTTTACGTCATACTGATGGAGATACCCTGCCTGCTCAAGAATAATTTTGCCACCGCCGGTACTCATATTTATTACCGGAAAGTCGTTGAAGGTGGTCAATTGCTTCACCTCCTTGGAGGCGGGGTCATAGGAGAACAGATTGAATTCTCCATTTCTATCGCTTTTGAAGTAAATCTTGTTACCCAGCCATTGGGGGCCAGTGTCATTGCATCCTTCGGCTGGCTGTGGGATAGCGACAATTGACTTATCGGCAAACGAGAAGATCGAGATTTTTGAAATAGTGCCGCCACGATAATTCTTCCATTGCCCAAACGCATCACTTAACGGATTATAGGCGAAGACCTTTTCGTCAGGAGAATAGCTGCCATGAAAACCATTTGGGATTTCAAGTCGAGCCGGGAATCCACCGGTAACGGCAACCGTGAAAAACTGTGCATAGCGTGTGGTGAAGACATATCGGGCTGATCGGAAGAGTACGCTCTTCCCGTCCGGAGTAAATCCTCGGACCACATCAGCTCCGGGGTGCCAGGTTAGTCGAGTTGGGACCCCACCCTCCACCGGGATAAGGAACACATCCGTATTTCCATCATACTGCGCGCTGAAAGCTATCCATCTTCCGTCAGGCGAAAAATAGGGACTTGATTCAATACCCTCATCAACGGTAAGGCGGCGGGGTTGAGTACCATCTGCATTTGCCACCCATAAGTCTTCTGCATAGATGAATGCAATGTGATTTGCGCTCACAGCAGGTTGGCTAAGCAGTCTGGTGTCGGTTGGATTAATGGCACGCACTGGAAATTGAATAACCAAAAACAGGAACAGAAGCAGTCTTTTCATAATTGTCAGGTTAGATGTAAGGCCCTATTCAGGAAGATAAGGATAAAATGCAATCGAAAATTGGAAAATAGATACCATACCGCTAACAGGCCCTTTGGTCAGGTGCTACTTGTAAACAAAAAGAATGGGCAACGACTAGTTGCCCATTCTTGAATGGAATCGAGATCCAGTTTGGCTTACATATCGGCGGGCTTACGCTGAATGGTAATCACCTCAACGCCTTTATCTTTCGCCATTTGATTGATACGGTCCACGTTTTGACTGATCGTGGTTTTTAGTTTGGCCAATTCATCATCTACAGTCCGTGTGAGCATCTGACGAACATCTTCACCCTGCTTTGTGGGCGGAAAATCTCCGGCAGCCTGCTCGACCATCAAGTGGGCCAGCTGGTTGTTCATCTTAATACCATAGTTGAGTGGATCTTGCACACTGCGGTTTCGTGTCTCGTGAATATTACTTTCATGTGCAGTAAGCGCCTCTTCGAATTTTTTGACAGCATCTGCAAGGTCCTTGTACTGCGGATCGGATCCCAGTTTGGTTTTTAGTGAACCCAAGTCGTCCTTGATCTTCCGAATATCAATTACGCCCTGGTTTGCTTCACTCACTTTATCACGGACTTTTACCAGAAAATCATACTGCGCCTGGAATTCTTCCTGCGTGGTTTGTATCCGAGGATCTTTGAGAATTTCAAACTCTTGTTCGATTGATTGGCTGTTGGCCGTTAACCGCACCTTGTACTTCCCCGGAACAGCCCGGGGACCAAGGTTTGGCGAACCATAGAAGACCATTCCAGGGAATGTCTTGTATCCGGGGTGGCGCATATTCCAGACAAATCGGTTCCCTCCGGCCTTAACGGTGAGTTGATCAGCCCGCTCCTTTGCTTTGGAGGAGTAGGATTTGATAACATGCCCGTCTGATTCTAGAAATTCTAACTTCACTTCAACCTTTTCATCAGCTTGCTTAAGGAAGAAGTGGGTAATTACTCCTCCGGGATGATTCTCACCCTCCAGTTTACGGTTCGCCTGACCAAACCCGCCACCACCAGGCATGCGGTAGGAGGGCATCGGCTTGTAGAGAACCATTTCTTTGGAAGCTATTTCGGCCGTTAGTTGATGAAGGGGTGTAAGGTCATCAATAATCCAAAAACTTCTGCCGTGAGTAGCTGCAATCAAGTTATCGTTCTTGATTGCCATGTCGTGAATGGGCACAGGAGGAAGATTCAATTGGAACTTGCCCCAACTCGCTCCGTCGTCAAAGGAAATCCACATTCCTCTTTCCGTGCCAGCATACAGAAGGCCCTTGCGCTTTGGATCGGCACGTACAACCCGGACAAACTCCTCTTTGGGAATTCCGTTGGTGATAACGGTCCAAGATTTTCCGTAGTCGGTGGTTTTGTAGATGTAAGGCGTGTAGTCGCTGAACTTGTACGAACTCGCCACAACGTAAGCGCCACCAACTACAAACGGATTGACATCAATGCTGTTCATCATGTTGTACTTCGGAGACATGGGCGGCGTTACATTCTTCCAATTCTTTCCGCCGTCTGTAGTAACATGAAGTAATCCATCATCCGAACCAGTCCAAATTTCGTCTTTGGTATACGGTGATTCACTAATAACAAAGATGTTTGCATAGTATTCGGCGCCGGTATTATCCTGAGTAATAGGCCCACCGGAAGATTTTATTGTTTCTGGTTCGTTACGCGTGAGGTCTGGACTGATCACTTCCCAGTTTGAGCCTCCCGTGGTGGTAACATGAAGGTGGTTGGATCCAGCATACAATTTTTTCGGATCATGATGACTGAAAACAAGCGGGTAGTTCCAGTTGAAGCGATATTTCATTACTTCATCTCCGGAACCAGCGGGAAGGAAAGGCCAGACGTTCGTGCTGCGCTCCTGACCATTATCAAGATTCTGCAAGCTCATGTATCCTTTGTAGTCACTGCCGTAGATGATGTTGTTGTTGAGCGGGTCAGGCGCAAGGTGCGCACTCTCGCCTATGGACAGCGCATCCCAATCGCGTTCTGCAATGCTGCTGCCATCGGTACGATGCGGAATACGGACGCTCGTATTGTCCTGCTGTGCTCCAAGAATTCGGTAAGGAAATGAATTGTCAGTTGTGACTCTGTAGAATTGAGCGGTAGGTTGGTTGTGGTACGTAGTCCAATTATTTCCGCCATCATTGGAAACCTGGGCCCCACCGTCATCCGCGATAACCATACGCATGTTGTTGTCAGGGTCAATCCACAAGTCGTGGTGATCGCCATGGGGTGCATTTTTCAGTTCAAATGTCTTGCCCCCATCTTTCGATACACCGTAACTCACATTCATGACATATACTTTGTCTTCGTTTTGTGAATCGGCATAAATGCGGCAATAGTACCAAGCCCGCTGCAGCAAGGCACGGTCCTGATTTACGCGTGCCCAAGTTGCACCTGCATCGTCCGAGCGATATACACCGGGAGCCTCTGTATTTTCAATAATGGCCCAGATGCGACTTGAATTCCTGGGGGAAACTGTTACACCGATAACACCATTCATACCCTTGGGCATTCCCGGTTTGCCGGAGAGATTTTCCCAGGTGTCCCCTCCATCTGTGCTCTTCCAAAGTTTTGAATCAGGACCGCCGCTGTCCATACGCCAGCCATTTCTTTTCATATTCCAGGTTGCTGCATAGAGTATGCGTGGGTTGTTGGGATCCATGGTGAGATCACCAGCGCCTGCTTTGTCATTGATAAAAAGAATTTTCTTCCAGGTCGCACCACCATCTGTACTTCTAAAAACACCACGCGTATCGTTTGGCTTCCACAGGTTACCCATGGCGGCTACATAGACTACATCGGAATTCGTGGGATGAATACGGATTCGCGAAATGTGTCGCGAGTCTGGAAGCCCAATGTGCTTCCAGGTCTTGCCTGCATCGGTTGACTTCCAAACTCCCCATCCACTTGATACATTGTTTCTCAATCCCTGTTCCCCTTCACCAACATAAATCACGTTATGATCACTCTCCGCAACAGCGACAGCCCCAATTGTTCCTCCAAAATAACTATCCGTGAGGTTAGACCACGTCTGTCCCGCATCTTCTGTTTTCCACACACCTCCGCCTACAGCTCCGAAATAATAGAGGTTGTTGTTGCCGCGAACGCCCGTTACAGTTGTGGATCGCCCACCTCGGAATGGTCCCAGTTCGCGCCAGCGGACACCGGCGTACAAAGACGGATCGAAGGATGTTGTGGAAGTGGCAGGAGCCGCCGCCTTTTTCTGCGCATGGACCGGCATCAAGCCAATCACAAGCGACAAAAGCAATAGTTTTTTTAACATAATCAAGTGTAGTTTAATTTGGAGCGCCTATAGGCAATTAGCTATTGGCTTTTGGCTCTAGCTTCTTACTCTTAGCTTACTCTTCCCGTTTCAATTATTTATCACTGCTTCCTTCTTCTCCGGCATCAACGCAGGCATATTCTTTTCTTTGAAAACACGGTTGTACTCCGCGATGTCTTTCTCAATCAGTTGATTCATCTGCATTCTGTATTTCGCCCAGTCGGATTGGACATCGCGCGCACGGTCCTGAGCGCCTTTCGTCAGTCTGGGATCGTGCTGATCGGCTACGCCGCGAATCTGCAAGAACTCCGAATTGAGTTTGTTGGGGAAGTTGATTACATCCTGAAAGTTTTTCGAACGGGGCTCAATGAGATTCGATTCCCACTTGTCGATCTTCTTGTTCAGTTCTTTGCCCATGTTCACAAAGTCTTTTGCTTCCTGAACTCCTTTCAAAGACTCATTGTAGGTGTCTACCTGCTTCTTGACCTGGCGCAGGCTGTTCACGGAACGATGCAATTCTTCAAACTGCTCACCGGCATGTTTCATGAACTCTTGTTGAGCAGTCCATTCGGCTGTGGTGGCCGTTACATGAGGATCAGAAATCAGGTCGAATTCCGTTTCTGACTTTTGCCCACCCACCTTTATCTGAGCTTTATATTTTCCTGGCGCGACGCGGTATCCGCTGTAGTCCCCGTATACATAGATGCCCGGAACTCCGATCAGCGCCTCGGTGCGGAAGTTCCATGCGAAACGGTTGATGCCAGCCTCTGCCGGAATGGTTTCCGGTACTGGCGGCCCACCGGGGTAAGGCTTAAAGCTCTCGTCTTTTTTATTGATGTACTTGCGAATGACCTTGCCGGCCATATCCATGATTTCAAGAGTCACTTTGTTAGTGTCGGCCTTTTCTTTCAGGTAGTAATCAAGAATTACGCCGTTCATGGGATTGCGTCCCAGTCCGGGAATGTCACCGAAATATTCGGGAATCGTAACAGAAGACAACCGGTAGGTAGGCTTGGGAGTGAAGAGTTTGACGGAAGCATCTCCAAAATTTCCCTTGCTCTGCTGAATAGCCCCTAAGTCATCCAGAATCCAGAAGGAGCGTCCGGCGGTAGAAGCTACCAGATCGTTGTCCTTGATCACCAGATCAGTCACAGGGACGATTGGGAGGTTGAGCTGGAATTTAGAAAAACTCGTGCCTCCATTATAAGATATGTAAAAACCTCTTTCAGAGCCCGCGTACAGAAGATCTTTTACCTTTTTGTCTTCACGTATCACCTTGATGAAATCATCTGCTTCAACACCAGTGCCGATTTTAGTCCATGACTTGCCGTAGTCGGTGGATTTGTATGTCATGTTGGAATAATCATTGAACTTATAACGGGATGCGGAAACATAAACCGTTGCTTTGTCGTGCGGGGAGACTTCGATGGAATGGATCATGCCTTCCGGTAAGCCACCCGGGGTGATGTTGCTCCAGGATTTGCCTCCATCTTTCGTGATGTGGACAAGCCCGCAGTCGCTTCCGGTGTAAATGACGCCGGCCTCACTAGCTGACTCGATGAGATAGTAGAGGGTGTTGTAGTTTTCGCCACCGGCCCCTTCGTTTGTGATCGGGCCGCCGCTCACATCCTGTTTGGTAGTATCGTTGCGTGTCAGATCGGGACTGATCACAGACCAGCTCATCCCCCCATCGGATGTCTTGAACAGGACATTGGCCCCGTGGTACATCACCTTGGCATCATGCGGTGAATTGATCAAAGGCGCATTCCAATTGAATCGGTATTTCATCTTCTTCGGCGCAAAAGCCAGATTGGTTGATGGATACTCCTGTATGTCTTTAGACTCATTCGTGCGTGTGTCGAGCACGTCAATCTGACCTTGATAGCAGCCGCCGTAAAGCAGCTCGGGTTTATTGAAATCATTGAAGGCTACCCATGCACTTTCGCAACCAGGACCATTCATCCAATCTTTGTCTGTTATTCCAAAGCTGCCGTTTCGGCTTGGCGTTGCTACAGAGGAGTTGTCTTGTTGCCCTCCATACACCCAATATGGAAATTGATTGTCGACATTCACTCGATAGAATTGTGCTGTTGCCTGGTTATTGATGGCTGACCATGTGCGACCCTGGTTGTATGTGATCTCTCCACCACCGTCGTCGGCAAGGGCAAGGTTTTGATTGTTCTTCCTGCTAATCCATAAGTCGTGCGTATCGCCATGCCCAACGCGGATGGCTGCGAAGGTCCGGCCTCCATCAATCGAACGGGTCATCGGCGCGTTGAGTACGTAGACGATGTCTTCGTTGATGGGATCGGCAAACACCTCCATATAATACCATGACCGTGAGGTGATATTCTGATCGCTGCTCAGCAGGGTCCATTTTTTTCCACCGTCATCTGAACGGTAAAGACCCGCTTTTGACTTTTCAGCTTCGACAATGGCAAAAACACGGCTGGGATTTGCTCGTGAGACGCTGATCCCCATTTTGCCTATTTCTTTGGGAAGTCCTTCGTTGATTTTAGTCCAGGTTTCACCCGCATCTGTGGATTTCCACAGGTTGGAACCCGGGCCGCCGCTTTCAACTTTCCAAGGATAGCGTCGGTGTTGCCAGGTGGCTGCATAAAGAATCCGTGGATTGGTCATGTCCATACTCAGCGAGGAAGCACCCGTGTTGTCGTCCACACTTAACGTTTTCTTCCAGGTTTGGCCACCGTCTGTTGATTTGTAAATACCCCGGTCTGGACTTGCGCCATGAACGGGACCTTGTGCAGCAACATAAACCACGTCGGGGTTGTTGGGATGAATCACCACGTCAGAGATATGTCGGGTTTTTTCCAGCCCCATGTTCTTCCATGTTTTTCCTCCATCTGTTGACTTGTACACGCCGTCTCCGAAGGAAGTCATTACACCCCGAACCGCATGTTCGCCGGTGCCGACGTAGATAACGTTGGGGTCGGACTCGCAAATGGCGATATCGCCGATTGAGCCCACTTTAAAGAATCCATCGGATATATTTTTCCATGTAGTTCCACCATCATCCGTCTTGGAGACACCACCGCCGGTATAGCCGACATAGTAGACCATAGGATTTACCGGGTCACCGACGATGGCATTGGCACGCCCACCTCGGAACGGCCCAATATTGCGCCACTTCAATCCCTTGAATTTCTCGGGATTTAAAGATGATACAGGTTGAGTTTCGGTTTTTGTCTTGGGTTTCTGTGCCTGGATCCCCGGGGCAATCAAAAAGGCGCAGCAAAGCGCAAGAAGCAAGTTTCGCATGGAAGTTTGGGTTAGGAAGGGAAATATGCAAAATCTTGAGGAGAAAAGCAGGGGAAGTTATGAGGGCGGGATTGTGATGGTGTGACTAAGGTGATAGCCATCCAAGTCAAAGCCCTGGAACCTCAATTTTAACGATCTCCCAATAGCCTGAGCAGATTTCAAAGTGAAGCATGACAGGGCCCTCTATTCGTTCGGCTTGCTTTTGGTGGTTTGTGGCGATGTAGACAATGTCACCACGCACAACACCCTTTTCATTTTCCAGGTCGATGTGCACATTTTGTATTGTAAAGATTTCCAGCTGTATGGCGGCGTGCAAATCCTGAAAAAATGAAATGAGGCAGGAAATCCCGGAACGCGAATAAGGAGTGTCGTGAAGGGATATGGTATCAGCAAAGACAAACGTTTCAAACTCACTTGACGCCTTACTTACAACACTGCTGATAAAGCGGTTACTGAACCTTCGCAAGTCATAATCATGATTGGGATGGAAATCTTCATACGTGAAGTACCAGGTCCCACACTCGAGCATGGCCATGTCCATTTCGTGTGCAAAAAATTCGGTCGTAATAAAGCGGTAGATGAGTGTGTCATCATACTCGCAACAGAAGTCCAGACATATACCATGTTCGCGAAGGTGATCTGTCATTTCCAGGATAGCCATCGGTAGTTCTTCCATCGTTAACAATTCAAGGGGAGTGAAGGCTGGCCTGCCCACAAGATTGTACACACTTGTCTTTCCGGATTCCTGAAATTGTTTTTCAAAGTCATAAATGTTCTGAAGCCATTGATTCTCCACATCGGGAGGGAGTTCAGATGTGTTATGCAGTTCCATGCCGTGCTCCAGTTCAAGTTTCAACTTTAGCAATGCGTTGGATGCCCTGAGGTCATCCGCTGATTCAATAGAATGTTTCATAGTATTGATTTTTCAAATCAAGCTACCATCGAGCATATCTTCAGCAAAGAAATTTATAGTCGGAATACCTGATCAGTTTATATGCTGCTGTTGAAATCGGAATGATTGAACAACCGACCGGCTATATTCTATTAGTAACGTGGCCCCGCGGCTCTTCCGAT
>JANNAZ010000256.1:0-8061 GCA_031384895.1 Cyclobacteriaceae bacterium
AAACTGAGACACTACCCAAGATTTGTGCAGCTTTGATTGCTCCTTCTTAATGACTACATTAATTCCTCATAAAACACAAAAATTATGTCTGCTGTCTACAAAGTAATTGAAGTCATTGGTTCAAGTGAAAAATCGTGGGAAGATGCAGCCAAAGTGGCCATTGCACGTGCCAACAAGACGCTTGATGACCTGCGCATCGCCGAGGTCATCTCTCAGGATCTTAAAATCGAAAAGGGTAAGATCGCGGCCTATCGAATTAAGCTTAGCCTGTCGTTCAAGTTCAAGGAGTAAGGACTATATAACCATCATCATTCTCCTCATTTACAATAAGTTATGTTGCTTCTATTTAAGCAATTAGAGAATGGCAAGATAGTTCTCTTGTACCCATACCTATGACACCAATTAACAAGAACGACGTCCCTCAAGAAGTATTTGACCTGTACGATGACTACGCGCACAGCCGCATTGACCGCCGCCAGTTTATGGACAGGCTCTCCACTTTCGCTGTAGGAGCGCTAACGCTTCCGGCTCTGCTGGGTTTCATTATGCCCAACTATCAGGAGAATATTCAGGTAGCAGAAAATGATCCAAGACTTAAAACCGAGACCATTACGTATGAGTCTCCGAAAGGTGGCGGAAAAATTAAAGCACAGCTTTCAAAACCGGTGAATACCAAAGGGAAGTTACCCGGGATTATTGTCGTGCATGAGAACCGCGGTCTCAACCCACATATTGCTGACGTCGGACGCAGGGCGGCGCTGGCTGGATTTATTTCCGTTTCGCCTGATGCGCTATCACCCTTGGGTGGTTATCCGGGTAACGACGAGGATGGCAGAACCATGCAAGGCAAACGCGATCGAAATGAGATGCAGGAAGATTTTATTGCCGCCTTTGATTATCTGAAAGGCAGCACGGATTGTACAGGCAAGATCGGTGTGGTAGGATTCTGCTACGGTGGTGGAATTTGCAATATGATGGCTGTACGGATTCCTGATTTAGCCGCCTCTGTTCCTTTTTACGGCGGGCAACCTGCCATAGAAGATGTTCCTAAAATTCATGCCCCGCTCCTGCTTCACTATGCCGGTCTCGACACCCGGGTCAATGCCGGCTGGCCTGCCTACGAGCAAGCCTTAAAAGATAACCACAAGGAATATACTGCCTATGTTTATCCCGATGTAAATCATGGCTTCCACAACGATACCACCCCACGGTTTGACAAACTTGCAGCAGCATTGGCGTGGCAACGAACATTGGATTTTTTCAATGCCAAGTTGAAATAGATCTGGATGGGTTTAGCCCAAATCGCGACAAGGATGCAGCAAACTTACTCAGCAGATACACTAACCTCATTTCCGGCTGCTGTTTAAACTCAACAGACCACAAGCGAGCGTAGCTTCTCAAAAAGCCTCTGTAAGAGAATGACATACCTCAGCCTTGGCATGTTCCTGCTTAGTTCATTCCAGCCTCTATGCTAACATATTCTGCCGCTTCCTTATGCGTGGCAAACCAGACGTTGCCTTTCGACTTGATGTAATCAACCAATTCCCGAAGCGCCACGATCCGAGACCGGTGCCCGATATAGTGTGGGTGCATGGTGAGCAAGAACATGGTGCCTTCCTCGTACGCCATATCAAATTCATCCTTCTGGACCTGCAGCCAATCGCGCGGACTGGAATACCGTGCACCCCGTGGATCAAGCAAGGGAGCATCATCCAGAATCCACTCGACAGGCAGTTCTACGATCCCCGTTGGTTTTCCCTCGACCACCAACTCGTACGGACGATCGTCAGACATCATAGAACTTTCATAGATGTAATTCATGTCCTGGATGATTTGAGGAGTCTCCGCGCTGAAGTTCCATGACGGAGCGCGATAGCCGACGGGCGTTTCGCCGGTAAGCTCGACGAGCATCTTCTGAGCGTTCACGATCATCTCCCGTTCCTTGTCGGCGGGAATTTCCGTGTTTCTTTCATGGATCCAACCGTGCACAGCAAATTCATGCCGTGGCAGACGTTTGATTTCGTCGGCCATTTGTGGTGCGAGGTGCAGGCTCAGCGCGGGAATGAAAAAGGAAGCCGGAATCTCCCGGGACAGCAACAGATTCACAACGCGTTTCAAGGCAACACGGGATCCGTACTCGCCGCGGGAGAGGTCTGAAATAGGAGGTTCCCCCTCCCACCAGGCGATGGTTTCATTGTCGACATCAAAGGAGAGAAGCACGGCAACTTTCGAACCGTTTGGCCAGCTTTTCGGCGTGAGATCTCGCCCAGCCCTCACCTGACTTACAGCTTTCTCCAGGCGCTCGACAGACCAGGTCCACTTTTGATCGGGTGGCGGAGCGGTTGTAGTTGATGAATTACATGCAAAAACGAGAAGAACCAGTGAAGTCATTGGTAATCGATTCATAGGATGTGGGTTAAAAGGCTAATCAATTTACAAAAAACGACGGCCAGTCTTGCTGAGGCTATCAATTCGAAAATTCGGACGAAAGAATAGAACTCCCCACGCACTTCGCGCTGAATGCATCACGGGCAAAGTTCACATGGATACCCCCCATGTTTGTATTCCGTTCCGCGCACCTGAAGCCATAAAATGGCCTGCATTTGCGATATCTGAAGGTCACTATTGCTATATTGGGTTAATAAGCCATAGATTAGCCGAATCTATTGGACACATAATGGACACATAATGGACGCATATTGGACACAGTGCTCTGCTATTATCATGCTGGAAACTTGAAACCATGACCCTCATAGGCAATAACCCCCTCCTGAAAGGCGCCAGCGGAATGTTGGGCAACACGGTATATTACCGCAAATGGCGGGGTCGGCTGATCATGTGCAATAAGCCAAAGCGTCGGAAATCGCTTTCCAGGGAGCAAAAAAAGACGGTATCAAGGTTCAAGCTGGCTTCGAAGTATGCAGTCGGCCAGATGAAAGACGAGGACGCCAAAGTAGCATACCAGCAAGGGACAAATAACCGCTACCACAGTGCCTACCTGGTTGCGCTAAACGATTACCTCAACGCTCCAACTGTAAAAGAGATCGATGCCTACGATTACAATGGAGCCATTGGCGATTCGATCACCATCGATGCGTGGGATGATTTCAAAGTGGTTAAGGTAAATGTAGTGATCATGAACAGTGAAGGTGCGATCATCGAGGAGGGCGACGCGCTGCAATCAAAGCGCAACCCGAACCTCTGGAAGTATCAGGCTACCGTGACTAACCGTAAAGTGAAGGGCACCAGGATTGTAGCAAGGGCGTTTGATAAGCCGAGGAATACGGGTGTGGCGGAGGTGGTATTAAAGTCCTAAGGTGTTAAAGTCGTTGCTTGCCCGCCGAAACGCTGTATAGGAGAAAGCGTCTCGCGTAATGGGTTATAGTCGCTAGCGTGTTATGGTGTTATATATTGCGTCGAGCAACCCATCCTTTGGCCTGTCCAGCGACAACTCCCAGAACATGATACCGTTCAGTTTCTGATGAATGGCATACTGTGTCTTGAATACCAGTGATCGTTCATCATCATAGGTAGCGAACAACTTCTTCGCGCGGTGGTACCGGTACGGAGCCTGCGATGTGTTGTCCCAAAAGACTTCAAAGCCATCGAAATAGGGTTTCCAATCCCGGTAGTCAACGGATTGCTTGAATATCCCTGCTTGATATAGCCCATTGTTCACGTCGGCCACATTTTCCCATACCCGTGCGTAGAATGCTCCACCTACAACAAGTTTGTTTCTTGGTACACCCAATTTGATTAGGTTTTGAATCGCATTATCGGTGGACTCATTTTGTTTCGGATTGCTGTACAGCGGCGTATGATGGCCGGTCACCGTGGCGTAGCCTCCGACAAGATCGTAGGTCATCACGTTGACGCGATCCACCAAAGGCATCACGCCAGCCCAGTCGACAGATTCATCAATGAATTTTGAAAATCCGCCGGCAGCGAAGCTGAGCTCGTACTTGGGTCCCATGGTTTCACGTAATGATTTCAGGAGCGCCGTAAAATTGACTTTGTCCTCCAGCTTGAATGGATGGCCCGGAAAGCCCTCGATCGTAGGATATTCCCAATCCAGGTCAAGACCATCCGTGCCGAAGTAGGTATTCAGGGCAAGCACAGACGTAGAAAATTCAGCACGAGACTCGCTCGTTGCGAACACATCAGAGCAGCGTTTACAACCACCCCACCCGCCAAGGCTGATCATGACCTTGAGTTTTGGATTCACGGATTTCAAGGCAACCAACTTCCGGATGGTTGAGGAGTCTCTTGCATTATCTACGTTCAGTTTATTGCCTTTGAGATGGCAAAAGCTGAAGATGATATGGGATAATTTCGTCGCCGGGACCGTATCGACCTTTTCGGGCCCGGCGCTATAATAGGCAATGACGTTGAGGCCCTTCGGGGCTTGTGCACGCGAGTCCTGAACTGAAATCCACAGTGGTAAGAGGATAGCAGCGAGGTATTTATTCATGACCATCAAACTTAATAAATTATTGATAATAGCTATTCCACAGAGTTGCACGGAGACTTCACGGAGTTGCACAGAGAATCTGACTATTGATTCTGTGGTTAGATTTCAGTTTCGCCTGCAAAGCATTAGTGCAGAGGACCCGCCGAGATAATGCATTTGTATTTCTCTGCGGTCCTCCGTGCTGCCTGCGTGAAACTCCGGGTTACAGCCATTTCCAAATGCCCGCTCAACTCAGTTTCACCCGGAAAACAGTCTCGCAGGGATAACGCATTTGTATTTCTCTGCGTTCCTCCGTGCTGCCTCTGTGAAACTCTGTGTTACAGCCTTTTCCAAATGCCCGCCCAACTCAATTTCACCCGGAAAACAGTCTCGCAGGGTAACGCATTTGTATTTCTCTGTGATCCTCCGTGCTGCCTCCGTGAAACTCCGTGTTATAGCCTTTTCACTCCTCAACCAGTTTGTTATCTTGGGCCCAATACACCACTGTTTCATCCATGAATTCAAACAGGCCAAGGCATTTGATGGCGTTCGTGGCCACGTGGCTACTGGTCTTGCCTTCACTCGGGCAGTCGGTAGTGACTGATACGACTGCGGCTCGGGCTGCACTGGATGGCGCCAAGCAAAACTTCAATAATCCAAAGACTGCTGATTCCCTGGCGCTGAGGGCATTTCAACTTTCAGGCAACAATCTTGGCATTCGCGCGGAAAGTGCCTACCTCATTTGCTTCGTCAATGCGCCTGTCAACTTTGCGCGTGGCCAGCAATGGGGCGACACTGCCATGGGCTACTACAAAAAACTCAACAACAACTTGTGGCAGGGCTATACGCTACGGGTGCTTGCTGCACGCGCTCAGGCACTTAGCAAAAATGAATTGAGTATTGATTATTTCCAGAAGTCCACTTCATTCTTCGAGGCCTGTCATGATACAGTCATGGTGGCGCAGAATTTTATTAACCTTTCGTTGTTGTACCACAACAATATCGCCGATTTTGTAAACGGGCTGAAATATGGAGAGAATGGCCTTGCGTTGATTGAAAGTCAGCACTCAGATCAGCCCGTTTTGCTCTGGCGCGCTATTAATGCCGTTGCAATAAATCATGACGATGCGGGCAGATGGGATGAAGCCATTGCATTCCATCGTCGGAACCTGACAACCAAAGATCCTGCACATCTGGGCAACACGTTGAATAACCTCGGGAATACACTTCGTAAGAAGGGGGAGTTTGCGCAGGCTGAGCCCTACTTCAGGCAGTCCCTGCAACGGATTGATCCGAAGAACGTGTACATGCTGGCAACAGTCTACCTTAATCTCAGCCAGGTAAATGAAGATCTGGGGAGACGGGCAAAGGCCCTTCAATACAATGACTCGTCACTGCAATATGCCATTAAGAGCAATGATGTTGAGAAACTCCGCGACAGCTATGACGTGGCGTATCACCTCTATCAAAAGGAAGGCAACTACCGCAAGGCCTTCGATGCGCTTAACCATTTTATGGAGATCAAGGACTCTGTATTGAGTAAAGACAAGGCCGCCGTCATCTATGAGATGGAATCCCGTTATCAGTCGGCGCAGAAAGAACAACAAATTGCACAGTTGCAGAATGAAACGCTGAACAAAAATTTTGAGATTCAACAGTCCAGGTTTATCACCTGGGGAATCGTTGTAATAGTCCTCGTACTGGGTATGGCAACGGCATGGTACTCAAAACGGCAACAATACCGGTTGAAAGCGGAACGAGCTCAGGAGCGTGAAGACCTTCAGCGACAGCGATTCAGTGCAGTGATCGAAGCGGAAGAAAATGAACGGTCGCGTGTTGCCAAGGATTTGCATGACGGTCTAGGCCAACTGATTTCCACGGCCAAACTTGGATTAACGGCAGTTTCACTTCACTCCCATGACCCCCAAAACCAATTGCTCAACAATTCCATAAGTGTGCTGGATCGTGCTACCCAGGAAGTGCGATCCATAGCCCACAACCTGATGCCCGCAGCGCTAACCGAGCTTGGCCTTCACGCTGCACTGGAAGACATGGTTGAAAAGATAAATGATGCGAAGCTCATGAATGTTCAGTTAAATATGACGGGTATTGATCAGCGACTACCTGGGACAGTCGAAGTAGCTGTTTACCGCGTGATTCAGGAGGTGATCAATAACATGCTCAAGCACTCCCGGGCCGATCAGATTCAGGTGAACCTTACGCGAACTGGAAATGCATTGAACTTGTCCATAGCTGACAATGGCGTGGGCTTTGAGAAAGAGATGATAACCCGAAGTAAGGGTTTAGGATGGAAAAGTGTTTTTTCCCGGATCGCCCTGCTAAATGGAAACATTGAAGTCGATACGCGACCTGGTGCCGGAACAAGTGTCAGTATTCAATTCGCCATTGCATGAGTGCAACGTTTTCGATTCTGGTTGTTGATGATCACCGTATCTTCGCCGAGGGACTGGTTGCCGTCATGCAGTTACGCTTTCCGAATGCACGGTTTACCTTGGCTAACTCAGGAACAGAAGCCTGGGACCTCATCAGCAGGAGCCCAGATTATCAACTCGTGATATCCGATATCTCCATGGGTGAAATGAGTGGCTTAGAGTTAGCTACACGGATCAAGAGTCATCTTCCCGCAATTAAAGTGCTTATCCTGTCTATGCACAACGAGCGGAATATCGTGTCGGCTGCTATGGAGACGGAGGCCGAAGGGTTTGTTCTCAAAAGCTCAAGTGCTCAGGAAATTGAGTCAGCGATCAAAGATATCCTGGATGGCGGCACGCACTATAGTCGAGAGGTATTGGCCATCTTGCTAGAGAAAGTAAAGCAAGAAAAGAAGCATGATGCAGTCAAAATCATGCTTACAGACCGCGAGCGGGAGATCCTGAAGCTTATTCTGGAGGAGTATTCCACTGGGGAAATAGCCGAAAAACTCTTTATCAGCAAGCGTACCGTTGATACCCACCGGGCGAACCTCCTGGAGAAGACAGGGTGCCATAACCTGATTGCGTTGTACAAGTTTGCCATCCGGCACCAACTGGCGAATCCAAATATCGGTAATACTACGTAGCCAAAATCGGTACTGTATCGTATTTCAGGGTGTACAATTTCAAGTCATTTTTACATAAAAAAGACCATGAAAAAAGCAACGCCCCTACTCCTTTTCGTGCTGGCCGTACTACTCGGCTGCAAGGAACTTGAGACCAAAACAGCCCAGGAGAAAACCATTGACCTGCTCACTGCGGGTACATGGAAAGTAGATTCCCTGGTTGCGCAGGTCAAATCCGAAGCCCCAGGACTTTCTACCACAATCAGCGATTCCCTTTTCTTGAACTACGGAACCTTTACTTTCCAAAACCCAGGGAATGAAAACAATCCGGGCTTTAACACAGGATACCTCATCCATACCTATACAAAAGCTTCCGCTTCCCACATAGATACGCTGGCCTGGGTACCCTACAATTTTGACAGCCCATCGTCAGATATTGATCAGCTGACAATCTTCTTGCCGGATCCGAGTACTCTCGTCAGACATATCGTAGTTAATGATTCTATGAATGTATTTCTGTACCTCAAGAAGGAAGGCAACATAGTTCGTATAG
>JANNAZ010000259.1:0-18981 GCA_031384895.1 Cyclobacteriaceae bacterium
GATCAAGGAGTATTCGTATGAGAAGCGATATATCCGCAAGAATGGTCAGATCATTTGGGTGCGACTGGCCGTTGCGGCAGTTTGGTCTGATGGTAAGTATTCACATATGGTTGTCTCCGTAGAAGACATTGATTCAAGCAAGAAGAATCAGCACATGCTGGAAGTTAAAAACAGGGAGCTTGATACCCTGCTGTACAAGGCGTCGCACGATCTTAAATCACCCGTGACCACCTTAGTGGGACTGTGCCACCTTCCGCCTTGAGCAGACTAACCTGGAAAGCAATGAACTGTTTCGTCACCTGGAGGCAACGGTTCAAAGGCTCAAAAATCAGAATGAGTCGTTGCTGGAGCTGACCCTGATCAAGGATTGGGAGGTGGTCAACAAGAGAATTCGGCTATCGGAACTAGTGGGAGGTCTACTTTTGGAGCTGCCCGTCGGTCAGGCGAACATTCGGCTTTCTGACTTAGACATTGAGCTTACAACCGATGGCCGGTTGCTAAGCATGGCACTAAAGCCTATTTTGGAAAATGCGCTTCTGTATGTTCAGTCTGGAAGGGCGCCGGAAATAATCGTCGATCATGTCAGCACATCCGGATTACATAAGATTACAGTTGCTGATCGCGGGACGGGTATTCCCATGAAGGACCTGGATGGTATAATGACCATGTTTTACCGAGGATCGATTCAATCCCGGGGCAGTGGCATGGGTCTTTATATTGCAAGTAAAGCGATCGAAAAACTTGGGGGCGAGATTGCTGTTACATCTGCAGAGGATGAAGGTTCATCCTTTTCCTTGTTTCTACCTATGAAATAGACTGTAGACTTTGTTTTATTAGCGTGCTGTTACTATACTTGCGCCTCAACTTAAATAATTATGGGAAGAGGTGATAAAAGAACAAAGAAAGGCAAGATCGCGATTGGCTCGTATGGTGTATCCAGAAACAAGAAAGCCATCAAAGCCCAGCTAAAGCGCGCAAATTCAAAGCCCGCACCCGCTGTTGAGTCGGTAGTAGTTGCGGAGAAGCCGAAGGTAAAGCGTGCCCCTAAAAAGAGAGAAACAACAGCAGAATAATCGATGCCAGCATGTATTCCTTGTCACCAAGCGGCCAGGGATAGGAAATTGTTGAACCCGCACCGATTTCGGAGCGGGTTCATTTTTTTGATCCAGTTAACAAACGATTGACAATGAAACTTACTGGAAGATTCTTTGTTTTGATTTTTATGTTGGCTTGTTCATCCAAGAAAAGCGAGCCGTTGGATCCTGCCTACTTCCAGGAAATTGAGCAGTGGCACAAGCAACGTGTGGAAACCCTGAGGGGACCTAACGGATGGCTTAACATCGCCGGCCTCTTTTGGCTTAAGCCTGGAATAAATTCATTTGGCTCTGGGCAGGATAATGATCTTGTTTATCCTCCTGCTTTTGCCGCTGAGCACGCTGGATACTTTTTGCTGGAGAATGATAAAGTGAAGCAGGTTATATCTGGGGAAGTGGTAATTAGTTCTTCTGGGTTGCCTGTCAAGGAATTGATGGTGTATCATCCAGACTCGATACAGCAACCAGTCTTGGAATACGGTGCGCTGCAATGGTTTGTGATCAACCGCGACTCTCGCTATGGCGTCCGGCTCCGTGATTTGAAAAACCCGGCGCTGGAAGCGTTCACAGGAGTTGAAAGGTTTCCAGTCGACCCAGCATGGAAGGTGATCGCCCACTGGGAAAAAACAGAGGGACGAACCATTCCCATCACGAATATCCTGGGTCAAACAACAGACCAGCCTTCGCCCGGCGCGTTGGTGCTTACCGTTAATGGAAAAGAGTTCAGACTTGATGCCCTGGATGAAGGCGGTGATGAGCTCTTTATGATCTTTGGAGATGCCACAAATACGAAGGAAACTTACGGAGCAGGGCGATATCTCTATGTGCCAAAGCCGGATTCATTGAATCAAGTGATTGTTGATTTCAACAAGGCTCAAAACCCACCTTGCGCGTTTACTGATTTCGCAACGTGTCCTTTGCCGCCTATCCAGAATGTCATGGACATCGAAATCAGGGCGGGCGAGAAGGACTACCACCACCGGTAATCTAATCAGAAAGACCTTTCTGAATTCTTAGCATTCCCTTATTATTGCCAATGCCTAACCCCGGCTCCATGCGCAAACTCTTCCTTATTGGTGTTGTCTTATCGATGCTTGGATGCAGCCCCGGTTCCAAGATTACAAAGCGCGATGTGAATATCACACAGAAGCTTGTGGGAATGGAGTTTTCTGAAAAAGAGCAGGAGACCATGCTGGAGTACCTCCAGGACAATCGTGCTGGGTATGACAGCATGCGAAAAATACATCTTGATAACAACCTGGCGCCCGCTTCCTATTTCGATCCGCGACCGGACCACTTCATTCCACGCAAGCGGGACCCGGCGAATGACTGGAGAATCAATGATGTGACAGAACTTCCAGCCGCAGACGAAGAGATTGCTTTTCTTACGGTCTCCCAACTGGGTCCGCTTCTAAAATCTGGAAAGCTTTCATCCACACGACTTACAAAGATCTACCTCGGGCGCCTGAAGAAGTATAATGACACCCTTGAGGCTGTCGTGACAATCACGGAAGCCCTGGCTCTCCAACAAGCCGCTGCAGCCGACGTGGAACTCGCTAAGGGATTATATCGTGGGCCGCTTCATGGAATACCGTACGGGATAAAGGATTTATTTGCTGTTCCCGGTTATCCCACCACGTGGGGCGCGGAGCCGTATGAAAAGCAGGTAATCAATGAAACAGCAACGGTGGTGAAGAAGCTGGAGGCTGCGGGCGCTGTTCTGGTGGCCAAGCTGGTGTCTGGCGCGCTGGCGCGTGGCGACGTGTGGTTTGGCGGCAAGACAAAAAACCCCTGGGATCTGAAGCAGGGGGCGAGTGGCTCGTCGGCAGGATCAGCTTCAGCGACGGCGGCTGGCTTAGTCGCGTTTTCAATTGGTACCGAAACACTTGGCTCAATTATTTCTCCCTCATCACGTTGCGGCGCTACCGGATTGCGCCCCACGTTTGGAAGCGTAAGTCGTTTTGGTGCAATGAGCTTGTCATGGTCAATGGATAAGGCGGGACCGATTTGCCGTTCTGCACAAGATTGTGCGATTGTATTCAACGTCATCCGTGGATCGGATGGCGCGATGGAAAAAGACCGCGCTGTTGTGGACTATCCCTTTTCCTTTCGCCCGCCTCAGGACCTGAAGGGATACAAGATTGGGTATTTGAAAAGACTTTTTGATAAGGATACGTCACGGACCAGTGCGCCCAATATGGAAACGCTTAGTGTATTAAAATCACTTGGCGCTGAGTTGCACGAAGTGAGCCTTCCGGACTCCGTTTATTTCAGTGCGTTTGATATTATCCTCCGGGCCGAGGCAGGGTCTTTCTTTGATGAGCTTGTGCGTGAGCACCGTGAGCGGCTCATGTCGGAGCAGGATCCGAGTTCACGGGCTAATTCGCTACGCCAGTCCCGGTTCATCTCTGCCGTAGAGTACCTTCAGGCGTATCGTCACCGGAAGATCCTGATCGAGAAGTTTAACAAGATGATCGCACCATACGATTTCATCGTAGGTCCGGAGAACGGAAGAAATCTTTCGCTAATCACCAACCTGACCGGTCATCCCGCGATTGCGGTGCCGAACGGATTCGATAAGCGTGGCAGGCCCACGTCGTTTGTTCTTGTTGGTAATCTTTACGATGAAGGTTCAATACTGGAGGCAGCTTATCTTATTCAACTGGCTACCGAATTTGAATCCAGCCACCCCTCCTTTTTCACAAAGAATTAGTCTTTTGTCAGGCGAGCGACGACAGATGAAGATAGTAAGGAGTACTTTTGATATAGTGAAAGCTACTTTTTATTGCCTCTTGCTTCTACTTGCTCAACCCCTCCACGCGCAGGAATGGTGGGATTTGTCCGCGCATGAAGGGTCTGGGGAAAACTCCGGCCGAAGCAATTCTGAGCTTCACGGGAAACTGCATCGTGATCCATTTAAGCGCAATGAAGAGCTAAACCAGGTATTACTTAGGGATTCGCTGCTTATCCGTTCTACCGTCACAGTAAGGAGGATTAAGAAGCTGAATAATGAAATGCGCCTGGCCTTGATGGTGTTGCAGGAGTCCAGACTTTCCGGGTATCCCATATCACGTTGCATTTCCTGTGAAGGTGCCGGTGTTGAGGGATGCGGTAAGTGCCGCGGGCGTGGCTATCTGACGTGCCCAGTGTGTGAGGGAATAACTGGTTTCGCTTGTAGGTTGTGCGAAGGTGATGGCATGGTGGGTGAGGTGGATTGCACCCGGTGCGGGGGCAATGGCCAGTTGGAGTGCCGGAATTGTTCTGGAAAAAGACGAGTTATTTGTTCGGCCTGCGATGGCGTAGGTGGTTGGAATTGTGCTGCCTGCCATGGGCTTGGAGAGTTGACTGCAGGGTCCTCCCTGGCTGAGGGTAATTCAGGTAAAGATTCAATGGTGCAGAAAACCCAGACGAGGCAGAAGAAGAAGAATTAGAGTTTACTTCTGCGAAAGATTTTCATGGAAGGCGGTCTCGGGTCGCCGGTCCACCATCGGCAGTTTTTCCATCGACGATACCTCAATTAGAGCAACTCCGAAATCATTCACAACTTTTCCTTTCAACGCGTAGAACCCTCGTCCGCGGAATGGAAACTTCCTGGCTACATCAGGAAAATGAACAGAATCGAAGACATCTCCAGCGGCATCGTAGAAAGTGCCGAAATGCATGGGCGCTCCTTTGAGCGTACTCGTATCCTTTGTTGTCACAACGTAGCCGACCAGGCTAACGTATTTGTTGACCTGTTTGGCCAGGTCACGCGCCGTTGTGTTGCCAAAGTCGGAGCTTCGAACTAGCTTGAAAGGGTCGCAAAGGGGAAATCCCAGTAGCTCCAGTTCATCAAAGGCGTCTTCAAGTTCCGCACGTTGCAGAGCAGGCAGCGGGTAATCGTCGGGTTCGGTGTCGAACAGGTCTTCGGTGGTAACGGGTTTGGAATGCGCGCTGCTTAAGTAGAGCATTGCTTCCCAGAGTAGTTTTTGTTTGGATTTGCCAGTAAACCGGAAGGCCCCGGTGCGGATAAGGATCCGGACTTGCTCCAGCCCGATGCCGGGCGTACGTCGTAGAAAGTTGTCGAGGCTTTTGTATGGGCCATGGTTGATTCGCTCCAAAGGAATGTGTCTGGCAATTTTGGCCTCCAGGCTCTTCAAATGGATGAACCCGATGAAAATTTTCTTTCCGGTGATGGTTGTGAGGTGTTCGCTGTGATTGACGCAGGGTGCTCCAATTTCCGCCCCGTGCATGCGAGCTTCGTGGAAGTAGAACTCGGTGCGGTAAAAGCCCCCGAAATTATTAATGACGCCAACCATAAACTCCAGCGGGTAATGGGCTTTGAGGTAAAGGCTCTGGTAACTTTCTACAGCATAGCTGGCGGAGTGTCCCTTGGAAAATGAATAACCGGAGAAACTTTCAATTTCGTACCACACCCGGTCGATGACATGCTTCGCATAACCTTTTGCGTAACAATTTTCAAAGAACCGCTCTTCCACACGTTTGAATTCTTCCCGTGAACGGTATTTTCCGGACATGCCGCGCCTCAGCACATCCGCCTCGGTCAGCGTCAGGCCAGCGAAGTGGTGGGCCACTTTAATGACATCTTCCTGGTAAACCATCACACCGTAGGTCTCCCGCATCAGCCGATCCATATCCGGATGGATGGATTCGTAGGATTTTCCGCTACGCGTGGCGTGAAACCGCTCGATGTAGGCCCGCATCATTCCGGATCGCGCTACGCCAGGGCGGATAATGGAACTGGCGGCTACCAGCGTAAGATAATCTTCACACCGGAGCTTACCCAACAACATACGCATGGCCGGCGATTCTACATAGAAGCACCCCATGGCTTTGCTGTCGCGCAACAACGCTTTGATCTTTTCGTCTTTTTTAAAGTCCGGAAAGCGGTGGATGTTCACGTCAATGCCATGATTTCGTTTCACGTGACGGACCGTTTCCTTCAAGTGACCCAGCCCGCGCTGGCTGAGGATGTCAAACTTGAAAATCCCAATGTCTTCCGCGTTGTGCATTTCAAATTGAGTGACGGGGTATCCTTTGGGGGGGAGTTCTGTGGCTGTGAATGCATATATCGGTTTTTCGGTAATCAGCACTCCGCCGGCATGAATGGAGACATTGGCAGGAAGGTCTTTGATGCGTTCTGCGTATTTGAAAATAAGTTCGGTGATTTGATCCCGATCCCGGTGGGCGGCGGGCGCGTCGACGATCAGGTCGATCTCCTCTTTGGGCAGGCCAAAGACTTTCCCCAGTTCGCGCAGCACGGATCTTTTTTGATAGGTCACATGTGTTCCCAGCAGGCAGACGTGCTCGCGTCCATACGTGGAAAAGAAATAGTCATATATGGCATCCCGGTTATCCCACGAAAAGTCAATGTCAAAGTCGGGGGGAGACGTGCGCTCGGCGTTTAGGAAACGTTCAAAATACAGATCGAGTTCGATGGGATCAACGTTGGTGATGCCCAGGCAGAAGGCCACGACGCTGTTGGCCCCGCTCCCCCGGCCGACGTAGTCGTATCCGTTTTCTTTGGCGAACCGGATCAGGTCATAGGCGATGAGGTAATAGCCGATAAAACCTTTTTGCTTGATGATATTAAGTTCCCGCTGGATGCGCTCCCGCAGTTCAGGCTTGCTGACGTCGTAGCGGACCTGGAAGCCTTCCCAAGATTTCGTGACCAGCACATCCCAGTCACTCTCTTCGCTTCCAGTGATGAATTTTTTGTTTTTGTCTTCTCCCAGTGTGAAATCGATCGTACACTGATCAAGAAGCAGTTGGGTGTTGGCGATCAAGGTGGGGTAATTTCGGAAGTGATGGATCAATTCCGTTTCGGGCATCATAATTTCGCTGGGGCGAGCCTGTTCATGCGGTGGCAGTTTGCTGAGCAAGGTATTCTTATCTATGGCGCGTAACAGACGGTGGGTATTAAAGTCAATTTTATGAGCGAAGGTGACGGGGTGAAAGATGACAAACTTGTGGGAATGCGTTTTGTACGAGGAGTAGCGTATAAAAGAATTTAGTTCCTCCAGACGCACACCGATAAATTCATTTTCCCTCAGTTGTTCCGGCTGGATCTTGCCAAAAGGGTAGACTACGAACGCGTGATTTAACTCCGGAGCCAGTTGGGGCAATGGCTTGGTTTCCTGGTTGTGGTAGGAAAGGAAGCGGTTGATCGCTTCAAAACCTGTGTTGTTCTTTGCAATGGCGATGTAAAGAAGTTCATGACCCTTCCGGAATTCGATGCCGAGAACAACGTCGAGCGCATAGGCCTCTTTTCCGTATGCTGTCACAGTGCTGTCGGGGAGCGGTGCGTGTTCTTTGCAGATCCGCAGCATTTCAATGTAGGAAGCAACGTTGTTGATTTCCGTCAGGACTAGTTTATGCACGCCGCAACGGCGGGCTTCGTTGAAGAGTGCAAGCACTTGCATGGTTCCGTACTTGAAGCTGAGTGCCGTATGACAGTTGAGGAACATGCTGGGTTCTTGGAACTAGAAACTGGATACTGGATACTGGAAGAACTGACCACCAACCTTCACGCTGCAAACGGCAAGTCCATATAATAAATCCATCGCTTCGGTGCCTTTTTCAGCACAGTGATGTGATCGCAGCGGAAGTAGTCGCTATAGGATAGGTTTTTAAGACTGTTCCAGGCTTTGAGGAAATCGTTGATGTCCAGGTTGCGGGCTATGGTGATGTAGGGTGTAAAATCTTCGCCGTGATCCGCCAGGTTCTCCACGATTTCGCAGATGGGATTTTTTTGTACCACCTCCAGGTAAATGGTGCGCGTGGTGCCATGATCATGGAAGTTCAGGTTCTTGATGTGCACATGAAACGGCGTGAATGCCGAGATCTTCGAATCTATTTGATACAGCCTGTCTTCGGCGTGTTCATCACGGTATTTGAACAGCGAGATGTGCGCCTTGGCGAATTCATCCTCGAAAGGATGTCCGATGGCCAGCTTAACATGCTGCTTGAGCATAGCGACGTATTCGGCAATGGCCGGCGGCGGGGAGATGATAAATAGCAATTCTTTAGAGGCGTTCGTTTCCATACGTTTATCCATTATAGTTTAACCACTTTTCCGTTGAACATATTCATCTCCATCCGCACCCGGCGACCGACCCCTAGCGTAGTGGCCCGGACGAGTTTTTCCACTCCGTGCTTGTGCTTGATGTAGTCGATCGCCTCGTACAGGTTGATGTCTTCTTCGGTGTCGTCGAAGAGACTGATTTGATGATTGCCGAAGACAAGCCCGCTGAGCCGCACACCGACGAGGCGTATCAGCATCCGCCGGTTGTAGAGTTTGTCAAATAATTCCAGCACGGTACGCAGCACGAAACCATCCGAAGCGGTGTAGGGTACGTGAATTTGACGGGTCTCCGTATCAAAGTTTGAGTATCGGATCTTCACCGTGATACACGACGCCAGCTTCTTCTGTTCGCGAAGCTGGTACGTTACTTTTTCCACCATGGCAATGAGGATGGATTTGAGCCGCTTGACGTCGATGGTGTCTTCTTCGAAGGTGCTCTCGGTAGAAATCGATTTCTGTTCAGTGTAAGGGACCACCGGCGACTCATCGACCGCATGGGCTTTGTTCCAGAGCGATATGCCGTTTTTGCCGAAAGCGCTCATCAGGAATTTCAGGGGCATGTCGCGTAGTGTGGCCACCGTGCGTACGCCCATGTCGTAAAGGAACGAAGACGTCTGTTTCCCGATCATCGGTATCTTGTCCACGGAGAGGGGGGCGAGGAATTCTTTTTCTGCGCCGGAAGCAATCATCTTCTCCGCATTCGGCTTGAATTCTCCTGTGGCTACCTTGGATACCAGCTTGTTGACCGACATGCCCAGCGAAATGGGAAGTCGACTTTCCTTCATGATCTTCTGACGTAGTTCCACTGCCCACCGGAAGGCCCCAAAGAAACGATCCATCCCGCTGGCGTCGATGTAGAATTCGTCGATGGACGCTTTTTCAAACAGCGGTGCGCTGTCAGCAATTACCTCAGTGACCAGGTGGGAGTGCTTGCTGTACGATTCCATGTCCCCGGAGATCACCGTGGCATCCGGACACAACTGCATGGCCAGGTACATGGGCATGGCTGAGTGAACGCCAAACGTACGGGCTTCATAGCTGCAGGCTGCCACAACACCCCGGCGACTGCTTCCCCCCACAATCAGGGGCCTGCCGTTCAGTTTGGGGTTGTTCTTGCGCTCTACGGCTACAAAAAAGGCATCCAGGTCCAGATGAATAATGTTTCGATCCACAGAGGCAATTTACTAATTTTAATATTAAATACTAAAATAATTAGTAATTACTCTTTATGGATACTGAAATGACCTTTTCTTGATAGCTTCTTATGTTCCTGGGGTAGTATTAAACGATTACCTGCCGGACGGCACTTTAAATCCGATGGGCGCGCTTTCCTTGGTATCCTGCTGGATCAGCTGGCGGATTGCCTCAAAGACCACGTTGAATTGCTGGTCGTATTTTCCCTCCAGTTGGCGAATCTTGTTTTCCAGTTCCTTGTTGGATTGCATCCACTTGCGAAGGGCCACAAAGGTGCGCCCTCCTACGCTCGACAAGTCGAGCTTCGGCGGGCAGGCATGATTGCAATGTTAACCTCGATCGCCCGCTCACTGTTCAAGACGCTGGAAAGCATGGCTACACCCTGCTCGGTGAACACAAAAGGAGGGTAGCGGGAGCCTCCCCAACTTGAGGTCGCAAATTGCGTCCTCAAGTTCTCTACTTCCTCCTCAGACAATTGAAACATAAAATCAATTGGAAAGCGAATCAGATTTCGACGCACCGCCTCTTTGAGTCTCTTAGTTTCGATTTGGTAAAGCGTAGATAAGTCACTATCGAGAAGTACCTTCTCCCCCCGGATAAAGTAGATTTTGGATGCGATCAACTCTGTGGTCATCGTTTCATTGTCCCAAGCAACATAGCACTCGACTAACCATCAACAAATCACATTTTCCTGATGGACTTGGGAATGGAAGTATGAAAATAAAAAAGGGCCTTTCTCAAGGCCCTTTTCGTTTATGTCAATTCTTCTTCAAATCTGGAATCCTCCCCGGAGTATACGGCGCACCGGCAGCCTCGAGCTTCTGCTCCAGGGCCTTGACGTCAGTATTCACAACAACTTTCAATTCGGCCAAAGCCACTTCAAATTCCTCTGAAGCAATCTGCAGTTGGTCCTTCATGGTCGTCGTCGGATCGCCGGTTGAACCGGAGCCGGAAAAGATGGCACCGAATAACCGCGATGAAATCGATGGTGGCATGTCGATGTCCAGGCGTCCGGCTACATTGTCACCGTTCATCTTCGTCTGGATAGCGCGAAGTTTGGCCTCCAGGCTCAGCACGTCGGCAGTAAATTCCTGGTTAGGACGGGCCACACTGAAGATTGCCTCCTTCATGTGCTTGACCCGATTGCTGGCATCACTAAGCGTTCGTGTTGCGCCCTGCATGCTGCGCTGCAACTCCGCTGCCTTGCGCTGCCATTCAACAAGAGCAGGACGGCTGGCAGCAGGAAGTGTAGCTCCAGGCAGTACGTTCACTACCATCTTCTCGGGTCCACCAACATCGGTCATCACCCCGTCAACGTATTTGGACATGGTGACGGCGTAAGTGCCGGGAGCTGCGAGTTGCCCTACGTCGTTGGACTGGAATACATTGTCGTTTGTTTGAGCGCTGATGTTGATCGGGTTTGAACTGGGATAGCGGAAATCCCACAGGATCTGGCTCACACCTTTCTTGGCAGAGGACTTCAACTTCCGGATGATTTCTCCCTTGTCATTACGAATCGTAAACAGCAGATAAGGAGTTTCTTCTTTATCCTCTTCTTTCAATGCGTCGTAGGTAGGGTAGAAGACATCCTTGCCGTCCTTGTTCAGTTTGTCTTGTTCTTCCGTGCGCTTTTCTTTCCGTGTCTTCAGGTCTTCCTTATAAAAGTAAGTGATCGCGGCGCCGACTTTAGGATTTTCAGCGGCATAGTAGGCTTCGCCCATAAAGCCCTTTCCTCGAATACCCAGGGGACTCCTTTCCATGTAAATCCAGCTGTCCTTGATTGGGAAGATGTAACCCTCTTTGCCTTCCGTCTGCTTCAGGTTGCGCAGCGGTGAGTAATCATCAAGCACATAGAATCCACGACCGAACGAGGCGAGCACGAGATCGTTCTCACGCTTCTGGATGGCCATATCGCGTATGGCGATAGTAGGCAATCCACCCTTGATCTGTCGCCAGGACTTGCCGCCATCATTCGTGAAATGCACACCGAATTCTGTAGCTACGAACAGCAAATTGGGATCTACGTGATCTTCCGCGATGCTGTAGGTGGATCCACGTTCTGGCAAGTTGGCAGTGATGGATGTCCATGTTGCACCTTTATCTGTGGTCTTGTAGATGTAAGGTTTGAAATCACCTCGCTTGTGGTTGTTCAACGTGACATACATCACATTCTCATCATGCTGGGAAGCCAAGGCATGGTATACATACGTCATGGTGGGTACTCCGGCAATGCCGTCAGTCTTCTTCCAGGTTTTACCTCCATCGGTGGTGATCTGGATCAGGCCGTCGTCGGTACCAACGATAAGGACGTTTTCGTTCTTCGGCGATTCGTACATGGCGCTGATGGTTCCATATAGCGCGGCTCCACTGTTCTTGCCAACGGCATCAACGCTCCAGACTTTCCCCATGAAAGGCAGTTTATTGCGATCCAGATCGCGTGTCAAATCTTCGCTGATCACTTGCCATGTATTGCCATAGTCGTCGCTGCGGAAGGCTTTTTCAGCGGCGAAATAGATGCGGCCTTTCTTGTGTGCGCTAGTCATCAAAGGCACATCCCAGTTCCACCGATATTCATTCTCACCCTTGCGCGCCTGGGGTTGTATCCCTACCGACTCGCCGGTGGCCTTGTCAAAGCGAACCAGTCCGCCGTGTTGTGATTCAGCGTAGACAATATTTGGATTGAATGGGTCAATTGCACTTTCAAAGCCATCGCCGCCGTTGGTAACAAACCAGTCGGAATTGGGGATACCGTTCTCGCTGCTTGTGCGCGATGGGCCACCAAGACTGAAATTGTCCTGGGTGCCTCCATACACGTAGTAGAAGGGCACTGTGTTATCGACTTCCACCTTATAGAATTGCGTAACGGGAAGGTTGTCTTTGAACGCCCATGTCTTGGCGCCATCATAGGTAACATAAATACCGCCATCGCACCCATTGATCATATGACGCGTGTCGTTGGGGTTCACCCAGAGCGCGTGGTTGTCGACGTGTTTAGATTTTTCGCCAATGGGGCGGAAATTCTTGCCACCATCATTGCTGATGCTGACAGCAAACCCCATGGTGTAAACCGTATTCGGATCTTTCGGATCGGCGATTACTTCGTTGTAGTAGTTACCACCATTCTCGTGACTGCTCATCTTCTTCCAGCTTGCACCACGGTTGGCGGAGAGATAGAAGCCGCCGTCTTTTGCAGCCTCCAGGATCGCATAGATGTATTCCGGGTTGGCCGGTGAGATGGCCAAGCCAATTCTTCCTTTATCACCGGATGGCAGTCCCGTGTTTATTTTCTCCCAGGTTTTGCCGCCATCTGTGGTCTTGTGCATGCCGGAGTTGGGACCACCGCTAAGCATCCCGTAGTCATGACGCCTGCGCTGGTAAGCTGAAGCATACACCACATCGCTGTTGCGTGGATCCATTGCAATGTCATTGACACCAGTATGCTCATCAATCTTCAATACCTGATTCCACGTCTTTCCGCCATCGGTTGTTTTGTAAACCCCGCGCTCGCCACCTTCTTTCCAGAGTGGACCTACAGCTGCGACCCAAACCACATTGGAGTTATTCGGATCAACGATAATTCTTCCGATATGTTCTGATGTCTTGAGGCCCATATTCTTCCAGGTAGCGCCTCCATCTTCGGAACGATACACGCCGTCACCGTAAGCCACGCTGCGCTGGTTGTTGTTCTCACCGGAGCCTACCCACACCACGTTGGCGTTGTTCGGGTCGAGGATCACGCAGCCAATAGAGTAAGAGCCCTGGCTGTCGAAGATCGGCTCATAGGTGGTTCCTGCATTGATGGTCTTCCAAACTCCGCCAGAGGCTGTCGCCACGTAGTACTCATTGATGTTGGCAGGATTTACCGCAAAGTCAGCAATCCGGCCTGAGGTTACGGCAGGACCAATGTTTCTGAACTTTATTCCTCCCAAAGGCAGTTCATCTTTCTTTACTTCCTTAGCGGGAGCAGGTGTCTTCGTGTCTTTCTTTTGCGCGTTGGTAGCCATTCCGGTAGCGATCAGGGCAAGGATCAAAAGTATTTTTTTCATGGATTGATGATTTTATTGTGTCAAACGGGTTGATCTCGTTTCGGTTAAGTATCCGAGTTAGTCAATCCTCCCCGAACGGCCAAGCAGACTGGGATGAATGGATTCAGGCGCGACCTGATCGATAAATCCGCTATATTTACCCTGCTGAAAATGCACGGATATGCCTCAAGCAGTTGTGGAAAAGAAGAATAAAGGGGCCTCCATTGATCCTGACATCCTGCTGCGCGCATACGAGCGGATGTGTATGGCCAGGCGGATGGCCGAATTGTATGACGAGAATCGGGAGGTCTGCAGCAAATACGTCCACAGCACGTCGCGTGGACATGAAGCCATTCAATTGGCGGCCGGATTTCAGCTGACACCCATTGATTACGCCTCCCTATATTACCGTGATGAGTCCATGCTTTTGGGTATGGGCCTCGAACCCGTTGAGTTGATGCTGCAGCTGATGGCTAAGCGCGACGATCCGTTCTCAGGCGGAAGAACTTATTACGGTCACCCCGCCCTGCGGCGCGACGGCTTTCCAGTTATCCCACACCAAAGCTCAGCAACGGGCATGCAGGCGATCCCGGCGACTGGGATGGCGCATGGCATCGCGTACCTCGAATCACAAAAACTTCTGAAAGGAAAATTAAAACCGATTGTATTGTGCTCCCTTGGCGATGGCTCTGTCACGGAGGGTGAGGTGGCAGAGGCTTTCCAGATGGCTGTCTTGAAAAAATTGCCGATTCTTTTTCTGGTGCAAGATAATAACTGGGGGATCTCAGCGACGGGAGAAGAGATGCGAACCAACGATGCGTACGACTATGCCGGCGGGTTCAAAGGGCTGGAACGCCGGAGGGTAGACGGTTCTGATTTTGCTGAGAGTTACCTGGGCATGAAGGCAGCTATCGAATATGTTCGCGGGAAGCGAGCTCCCTTGCTGTTGCATGCAACCTGTCCGCTGTTAGGTCATCATACATCTGGCGTACGGAAGGAATGGTACCGCGGCGACGACCTGCTCGAGCACGAAAAGAGAGACCCCTTGGTGAAGCTGGAGAAATACCTTCTCGATTCAGGCATAGCAAAAGCGCGCCTGAATCAGGCGGCCAAGCAAGCAAATGAAAAAGTTAAGGCCGATTACAGCCGTGCACTAGGTTCCCCCGATCCGGATGTAGATGACTTTGATTCACACGAGTTTGCGCCGACTTCCATTGTGGAGGAACAGGGCCAACGTTCACCCAAGAGCGGCGAGAAGGTGCTGATGGTAGATTCGGCATTGCATGCGGTAGATGAAATTCTAAAGGCGTATCCCGAATCCTTGTTCTATGGTCAGGATGTTGGCCGGAGGCTGGGCGGTGTTTTTCGGGAAGCGGCGACACTAGCCGAGAAATACGGTGACGATCGGGTGTTCAACACACCGATCCAGGAAGCGTACATCGTGGGCTCTACGGCGGGGATGTCGGCGGTAGGTTGTAAGCCCATAGTTGAAATTCAGTTTGCCGACTATATATGGCCAGGACTAAACCAATTGGTTGAAGAACTTTCCAAGAGTTGTTACCTCACAAAGGGAAAGTTTCCGGTGCAATCCCTTATTCGTGTGCCGGTTGGAGCCTATGGAGGCGGAGGCCCGTATCACTCGGGTAGCATTGAGTCTACCTTATTAACAATCCGCGGGATCAAGGTTGTATATCCTTCCAACGCGGCGGATATGAAAGGACTGCTCAAGGCAGCATTCCATGATCCCAATCCGGTGGTATTGCTGGAACATAAGGGGCTTTATTGGAGCAAAGTGCCTGGAACGATGGAAGCCAAGACCATAGAACCGGATGATCAGTACATCATCCCACTGGGAAAAGCACGTCTTGTTCAGCAAGCCGAAGCGCAGCAAATAGCTTCGGGCTCCTCCGCAGTAATTATCACCTACGGCATGGGAGTGTATTGGGCGAAGGAGGCATGCAAAAGTTTTCCTGGACGAATTGAGATTATGGACTTGCGAACGCTTAACCCAATCGATTGGAATGCGATTGTGAATTCCGTAAGAAAGCACAGCCGCGCATTTGTACTTACGGAGGAGCCGTTAATGAATTCTTTTGCGGAATCATTGGCTGGACGTATTTCCAAAGAATGTTTCAGAGACCTCGATGCCCCGGTGTGGACGGTAGGCGCTTCTAATCTGCCGGCAGTGCCTTTGAATGTAGAGCTGGAGAAAATGATGCTCCCCAATGCGGAGAAGGTCGCAGCGGCATTGACCGCGCTCCTGGAATATTAGTTTGTAACTGATTACCTGTTACCTCCTAGAAGGGGTACCCAATTCCAATATTATAAATCACTGGTTCGCGGTGGCTGTCATAGGGGCCTGTGAATCGGAAATTACGAAGGACAAAACGGTCGCCCTCGGCACGGGCAGGATCCCATACTTTGATCCCGACATCCACGCGTAGGACCAGGAAGGAAAAATCCATGCGTAGCCCGAAACCAGTTCCGATGGCAATCTCTTTGTAGAAGGAGTCAATGAAGAACTTGGTATTGCCTTCGCTTGCCCAGGGTGCGGTAGTCGGTTCTGTTGTATTGGGAGTAATCTGCTTGAATGTCCAAACGTTTCCTGCGTCGATGAAAAGGGCGCCGTTTACAAATCCAAACAGTTTCTTGCGCCACTCTATGCTTCCTTCAATCATTATTTCACCGGGGCGCTCATAGCGGTAGTCGAACAACCCGCTGGATGCGGGAGTGGTACTCAGCGGAGGAGGCGCGGACCCGATCCCCAGACGACGCGGACGCCACGCCCGAACACTGTTGCTGCCGCCGACGAAGAAATACTTTTCATACGGGAGCGACTTGTTGTCGCCGTATGCATACGCAACACCCGTGTTGAGGCGAAAGGCCATCGACGTATTCTTATCAATTACTTTGTTGCGACGGAAATCAACGCCCAGGCGAACGTATTTGTAAATCTCCAGTCCCTGATTGATGGCAAACTGGGGCGTGTAGAAGTTAAACAAGGTCCCGCCGCTCTCCGCCTGGATGCGCAGAAAATAGGAGCTACGTTGCTGATTTCCGTAGTTCTGTGGGTTCCACGTCATACTAAAGATCATCGAGCTTACCAACGAGGGCTTGAATGAATTTTTCAAATTGTTTCCTTGGTTGTTCTGCAGGTCGGTGAGGAGTTGGTCAAATGCCTGATCTAAGGTGGATCTGATTATCTGCACGTTGGTAAGGGTGAACGAATACAAAGTGGTTCTTTTATTCTCCCAGGTATAGGTATTCGAAAAAGTAACGTTTGACCGCTGGTATTCGGGACGATCGGTGTAGGTGTAACCAACCAGCAGCTTTGTTTTTGGGTTGAATTTTCCAAACTCATCCGCCCGCTTGCCAAGGGGGAGGAGAAATTGCGGGAACGTGACGGAGGCATTGATGTTCGCTTCTGTACTCTTGTATACGCCACCCAGGTCGGTAGCACCTGCCACACCTTCAAATCCGTAGCGCCCGTTGAGTTCAAATATCTCCAGCCCGTTGAATATATTTCGCTTTTTGAGGCTGAGGCTGTAGTACGGACCTGGAAAGCCCTGATTCACCGTAACGCCGGCTTCATTGGTCCAGGAATAGCGGTCCAGCGAGCTGGCAAAAATATTGGCGATAAATTTTCCTCCCGTCGTATCGTAGTTGATGTTGACAAACTTGAAGATATCCAGGTTGGCAAGCTGTCGCTGGGTGGCAAATGTTTTGTCGCGGCTGTAGAGGCTATCGTGTTTAAGGAAGACGCGCTGACTCAGGATTCGTTTGCTGTACTGATCGATGAGGTAATTGAAACGAATCCCCTTAAACATCACAGACTTTCGCTTGCCTGCTCGGTCCTGGATACCGGCATCGGTCCGAAAACTGATTGAATCAATGGTGAATGTCTTGTGGGTGGCACGGTTTGCAGGGTCAGAAATAGAAAACTGAAGTGCAATCGAATAGTGGTGTTTGTATGTTGTGTCTACCTGGAAGTCGACGTACTGTTTGCTAAAATCGTAATACCCGTGATCTTTCATTAGGAAGTCAAGCCGGTCACGCTCATCGCTCAGTATTTTCTGGTCATACCGGTCTCCTTTCTTGATCTTGCTGGCGTGCTCTGCCTCGCGCATAATAACAAGCATGGCCGAGTCCGCCACGCGATAAATGATGGTGTCGTAAGTAAAAGAAGGGCCTGATGCCAGGCTATACTGAACCGAAACGCGTTTCTTTTTTTCAGTGATCGTGGTATTTGTGGAGGCAGTAAAATATCCCCGGTTGAAGGCGAAGGCGTTTATCTTTTCAACAGTCTCACCCACGCTAATCGAGTCGAAGACAGAAACTTTTTCGCCCCACTGCATGGGCAGGTTTCCATTTTCAATTTTGAAATTGATGTCATCTATTTTTCGTTGCTTCCGAAATTGGATGTTACTTTTTTTGCGCTCCGTCGTGGCCTTTGCAATCTTGGCATCGAACTTTTTTTCTTTTTCTTCCTTTTTTCTAATGAAATCATTCTTGCTGTGGATAAACCAGGAGTGTTCCATGGTAAACCTTCCAAGGCCCAGGTAGTACATCCAGGTAAGCGTGTTAATCGGAAGCCCCAGAAAGCGGCGATTAGCCTTCTGGTTGTAGATATCCTTCATGCCTGTTTTGTCCATATCGCCGGGTACCTTGATGGATTGGCGGTACAATAGCTTTTCATCCTCCTTGAGATATTTCGTTCCGATGCAGCCATTCAGGAGCATGCACAAGCAGACACCAACTGAAATTTTGGTAACTTTCCCGTTGAGTGTTTTCAGAATGATTTCTAAGGCCAAAGCCAGCTTCATAAAGTCCCTGCAAGTAAAGAAATACCGCCTCGCGGAGCAATGCTTTATCGTGCAGGGAGCCAAGGCGGTAAAAGAAACACTGGCTTCCGACTTTACGGTTGTCACGCTCTGCGGCACGGAGCCCTTCCTTCGCGATGTAAAGCTTGCAGGAAAGGTTCAGGAAGTGATTGAAACGTCAGAGAAGGAATTGACCGCGCTGGGCTCGGTCGATGTCAATACGTCGGCCCTCGCTGTCGTTCAAATCAAGCCCGCAAGAAGGCCTCGCTTCGATGCCAATTCATTTGCACTCGTCCTGGATGATATCCGTGACCCCGGAAACCTGGGGACAATTATTCGCACAGCCGATTGGTACGGCATCTCAACCATTATTGCCTCGCATGAGACTGCTGACATGTACAGCCCAAAGGTGATTAACGCCACGATGGGATCCTTCCTTCGCGTGGGTGTGCACTACGATTCCCTGGAAGAGATTTTGGCGTCTGTACCTGTTCCGGTGTTCGGCGCGTTTCTGGATGGACAAGATGTGCATACGACAAACTTCGGAAAAGGAGGGCTCGTGATCATGGGAAATGAGTCGAAGGGAATTTCTGCCGCCGTGGAGAAATTTGTCACTCATCGGATCACCATCCCCCGAATAGGAAAAGCTGAGTCGCTCAACGCCTCGGTTGCCACCGCCGTCATTCTGGACAATATCAGCAGGCGATCATAAAAATTGCTGACTCTGAGCCGATGCTTCGTCAGACATCTTCAGCGCATGCTCT